>NZ_PVNE01000005.1 GCF_003001905.1 Planifilum fimeticola | reverse complement strand
CAGGTGATCCTGCGGTACCAAATCTTCGATATTGACCAATTCAATACTGCCTTGCCGATGGGAGTGGGTTTGAAACATACCATCCCGTCCTTATCCTTTTTGTGTTATCTTCTGATTTCGACAAAAAAAGACTGCTGACCTGCTACCTTTGTCAGCAGTCTCAGGGATCGGCCGAACAGGCCGATCCCTCTTCGTTTTACCGGCTCTTAAAAAAACATCCTGGACTTCGTGGTCCAGGATGCCGATTGTCGCCCGCTCCTCAATACTGAAGACCGCCGTAGATCCAGGAGGGATTGCCCGACACGTTGACGACCTTGATCTTGTAGTAGCCGGTCGGCAACCCCAGAATATACTTGAAGCGCTTGTGACCCACGGCTTCCGCGGAGCGGGACACGATCAGCTTGTCGTTCTGATCGTAAATGTCAAAACGGATTTTCTGCTTTTTGGAGGGATCCAACGGGCTTTGGACGCCCAGGATGGTATCCTCCGGGGTCAGATAGAAGGGGTTTCCGTTGTTCAACCAGAAATAGTTGGAGAAATTGTGGCTGCCGAATTCGTAGGTACGCCCTTTGGGGTGGGAAGAAGCCTTGGAGATGGCTTTCCGGACGGCAGTTGCGAATTTCTCCATCTGGTCGGGATTTTCCAGCAGCTCCTCACGCAGAGCAGTGGTGAGCTCCATCTGTGCCCCTTCCAGGGTGCGGTTCTTGTTGGCGATGTTTTCCGGATGGTTCCCGTTGAGATCTTCGGGAGCCTCTTCCGTGCGGAATCCGGCGGCGGACAGTTCAGCGTCGATGATGTCCCTCAGATATTCATTCAGTCCGCCCATGTACACGATCTTTTCCGTGCCTTTGGCACCGTGGAGGGAAACCACTTTGTTTTTCTGCGCCGTCATCTGAAGAGCTCTTGGTTCGTCGAAGTTCTTGGCCGTCAGATGGAGATCGTTGCGCTGATCCTGGTTGGTGTCGTGGTAGACGTGGGCGTGGAAGATGTAGTAGCTGTGATCGTCTTTTGCGATGGCTTTGGCCAACTCGCTGGTTCCTTTTTCGATCCTTCCGCCGTGAATGGCCAGAATGATGACATCATTGGATGTGGATTGGGTTTCGATGGTGAAATCCTTGCCCTCTTGGTAGTGCGAAGACAGCTCGTTCCAGTTCTTGAAGATGTCTTTGGCCGCGGATGCGGTCGGTACGGAGATCGAAACGGCAACGAGTGTGGCTAGAAAGGAAAGCAGGACTTTTTTCATGAAAACCCCCCATCTGAAAATAGGATACAAATTAAAAGATATAATATTTTTTTCCTCGGATCAAGCGAAAATATATATTGAACCTTTTATAAATATTAGTAATATTTTTCGGGAGATAGATCGGCTCGGCAAGCTGGAGACGAAAAAACGGCTGATCCCCTCGTCTGAGGTTCGCCGTTTCCTGGCGGGAACGGGTGGGAATCGAACCCACCGGAGACGCGACGCGCCTCCCGCTCGGTTTTGAAGACCGGGGGGGACACCAGCACCCCATCCGCTCCCACATTTCCGTTTCGGTTGGGTTTGTTCCCGTACGGCACCGGGATCGGGACGTACGACCTTAATTATAACGGGTAGGGGATGGGTCGTAAAGGGAGGGAAAGCAAGGTGAAACGGGAACGGGTGGAAAGGTTGGTGCCGCTTAGAAGCTGATTTCCATTCCGCTCAATCCCGTTGTATCCCAAAAATTCATCCTCCGGCTGATTATGCTGCTGTATTGATTTTAGAATGCGGGAAAACCAACCCTTCAGGGTTTGTTGAGGACCGTCCTCCAGAACTTGACTCGCATAAGAACATTCGTTCCAATAGGGAAAAGGGAATGAAAGGGGCGGGAACGGATGCGAAAAGATCGCTTTGAATCCGATGGGGGGTACAAAAGAGTTTTTTTGACGGCCCCGACACCACGTTGTCGTTCATTGACTACGGAGGTAACGGACGCCCTCTTCTGGCGCTGCACGGTCACATGAACGAGGGGCGGTTTGTGCAGGGTCTCGCCGAGGCGATCCGGGACAACTACCGGGTGATCGCGCTGGATCAGAGGGGGCACGGTGAATCCGGCCGGCCGTCCAGCTTCGCCAATGACCGTATGTCGACGACGCATTGGCATTGCTGGATCATTTAGGTGCAAAAAACCGTGGTTCTCGGCCACTCACTCGGCGGCGTGGTCGCATACCGATTGGCGGTCCGCCGCCCCGATCGAGTCCTTGCCCTGATCGTTGTAGATATCGGCGCGGTTGTCGACAGTGATCTGACGTTTGTGGCCGGCTGGCCGCGCAGAGCGCCGACGCGGGAGGCGCTAATTGCGGCTCTGGGTCACTTTGGGCCGCCCCACACATATTCGATGCGTCAGTACCCGGAGGGTTGGGGGCTGCCTTTCGCAAGCCGAAGACATGATTATTTCGCAGCGTGAACTCAACGGAGACTACTGGCGCGACTGGCTGGCCTTGCCTTGCTCCTGTACGGCACGCAAAGCAGGGTTTTCTCATGGGCACACGCGGAAGAAATGGCCCGCCGGAGGCCGAACACAACCCTCGTTCATATCGACGCGGGCCATGCGATTTATTTCGACAATCCGGATGCGTTTGCAGCGGAGATTCGGAAATTCCTCCAGGGCATTGGCCTGGGTTAGACGCAAATGGGTGCATGTCGGGACGCGCATAAAAGCCGAACTTCTGCCTATCGGGGGCATACACGTTCCCCGTTTTTCCTGTCGATATGGTTTCCGCTTTGGCGCTGCACGACCACCTCATGAATGGGGGAGGGGCCACCCGCTGGGGTTGCCCCTTGATTTGTTTCAATTCTCAAAGGAGAGCGGGACACTTCGAAGGCCTCTGAAGTCTTCGGTACCTTCCCGACCGGGAGAGTTGAGCCCAACGATACCCGTATCCTTATGCACGTATCAATCAGCAAACCTTTGAATTCCCGGGGCGTTGCAATCATTCAACCTGCATGATTCGCGCATAGCTAGTATTGTCTGCGAAGGGAATGTTCCTCTTTCGCCCAAATACACTTGACAAATTTATTAATTTATGATATAATAAAAAGTTTATTGAAATAATAATTAACCTGTGATATATAGTATATAGCAACGGATCTTATCGAAAAGGAGAATCGCCATTGGAAAAAAATCACGCCAGTCTTACCGCGCTGATTTCCGCCTATGTCCGTGCCTATCATGCTTTGTACGATGAGCCGAAGATCTTGGATGACTTTCTAGCCCGTCACATGTTTACCGAGGAGGAGTTTACAGATATCGGGCGGAATCTGGCAATGGCGGTTCAGTTTTTTGACCCTGAACGGGCGGCATCGTTCCCGGACCAGGAAACCGCTCTCGCCTGGATGATGCGTAACCAGAGCACCCCCCTCAGCCGTGCGAGGTACACGGAAGACATGCTTGAGTTGAGCGTGGAACAAGGGGTGGGACAGTATGTGATCCTCGGAGCGGGCATGGATACCTTCGCTTTTCGGCGGAAGGATTTGTTGAACAAGCTTCATGTGTTCGAATTGGACCATCCCGCAACGCAAGCGTTCAAACGTCATCGGCTGTCGGAGCTGGGATGGGAACGTCCGGCGCAACTGCACTTCGTTCCGGTGGACTTTACGAAGGAGAGCCTGGCTTCCGCCCTCGAACGTTCACCCTATGACCCGAACACGTCAAGCTTCTTCAGTTGGTTGGGCGTCACCTATTACCTGGACCGCGACGTGGTGTTACGGATGTTTCGTTCCATTGCCGGGATCGCGCCCGCGGGCAGCACAATCGTCTTCGATTACATGGATGAGGAGGCGTTTATTCCCGAAAGGGCGGCTGAACGCACCAAGCGGATGCAGGAGATGGTGAGACGGACGGGGGAACCGATGAAAACCGGATTTGATCCGACCGCCTTGGCGGACGAACTGGCAAGGAACGGTCTGCATCTGCAGGAAAATTTGAGTCCGGCCGACATTGAAGAGCGGTATTTTCAGGGGCGGACGGACGGATATCATGCCTTTGAACACGTCCACTTTGCACGGGCGGTGGTCGCATAGCCAAGAACCCACCCTGTCTCCGCGATCACCGGGTGCAATCGGACTTGTTGAAGTTTGGGTACACCCGTCCATGAAAATAAAATCGGGGGAGAGGTAAAAATCAGGGTAATCCCGTGATTTTTACCATGGCGGTGTTTGCGCTTTTTGCCAATGCCGCCGTGAGCACAATCCATGTCAGTAGTCCTTTTTTTGCGAAGGATTTGGGATTCGGTGTGACAGGGTTCGGATGGATGACTGCGGCGATCGGTATTGGCGCGCTGCTGTTTTCCGTCATCACGATCGCCAATCCCCGGCCGGTGATGACGTTGTACACCTGCTTTTTACAAGGAGTATTTTTCCTTTTGGTGAGTTTCGTCGATCGCTTTTGGCTTGTGATCTTGCTCTTTGTGCTGATCGGTTTCCAGGAATCAGCGGTTAACGTGATAGCGCCGAGCGTCAACCATTCAATGATTCCCAAAAAAATGCTGGGACGCGTTATAAGTGTGATGATATTGGTGATGACCGGCTCTCAGCCGATTTCTCAAGCTTTGGCAGGCTGGGCGATGAAATGGATCGGACCGCAATCGATCTTTTTGTATGCGGGTTTGTTGGAAATGATCGCAGCAGTGATTGTGTTTCTATTTCCCTTTGTCCGTCGTTTTCAGGTTAACAAGAAGGAAAGTGCAGAGACGGAAACTGTGTGATGAAGGGAAAATGGACTGGCGCAACCCTTTTCTTTTTTGCTTCCCGTCGCAATTCGGGTTGGCCTGATGTCAATCGATCAGTTCATCGGCTTCGCTCGAAAAAGTTTCATTAAGGGGCTGATGGGGAGTGGAGAGAGGCGCATGGTGTTTTTGTCCGTGATTAAGACTTCAAAGGGACAACTCCCACGTCTCTCCCACCAGGTCTTGGCCAAATTGGCTGTGTTTTTCTTCCTTGACGAGTTTGAAGCCGTTTTTCCGGTAAATGTGGCGGGCCGCCTTGAGCACATTGTTCGTCCAGAGGACCAGTTTTTTGTAGCCGCACCGCCGGGAGAAACGGATGCACTCCTCGACGAGGCGGTTGCCCAGTCCGAGACCGCGCGCTTGGGGTTCGACCAACAGGAGCCGGAGTCGGGCGACGGCATCGCTTTCTTTCATGACAAAGACGCAGCCGACATTCTCCCCGTTCATCTCCGCGATCCAGCAGCGTTCCTTGGCCGGATCATGATGGCGCATGTAATCGGCGACGATTTGGGCGGCCAGCGCTTCGAAGCGCTCATTCCAGCCGTATTCCCGGGCGTAAAGGACACCGTGCCGGTGGACGACCCAGCCCATGTCCCCGGATTCGGGAGGGCGCAGGAAAAAGGGTTCGGAGAATTTGAAGCCTTGGCCGCGGGTCAGCACCCTTTCGATCGTCTCCATGGCCTCCAAAAGGCGCTGCTGATCCCCTTCGGAGAGGCTGCCGAGCATTTCGGCCACCTCCTCCCGGGAGCGGCGGTCCAGCTGCGAGAACACCTTTTTTCCTTCGGAGGTCAGGGAAAGGAGTCTTTGCCGGGCGTCGGTTTCCGAACGGGTTTTTTCGATCAGGCCTTTCTCTTCAAACCGGGCCAGGATGCGGCTGAGGTAACCCGGATCCAAGCCCAGTTCCCGGGACAGATCCGAGGCGGTGAGCCGGTCGTGGTGGGCCAGTTCAAACAGGATGCGGACTTCTGTCAGGGTAAAGGGACTGTGCAGCAATCCCTCGCGCAACACGCCGATCTGACGGGTAAAAAAGCGGTTGAAATGGCGGACGGCGTCGATTTTCTTCTCCAGATCCTTCATCCGTATTTCCCTCCTTTCAATGACATTGTCAACAAAATATTTGCTTTAGTCAAGTATTAGGCGGGCTGAAATTCCGTTGTTCCGGAGGTTTGGCGGGATCGCGTCTAGGGGTAATGTGTACATCATCGGGAGGGAAGATCGGTTGGATGCGGGAAAGGTCGTATGCAGTCACAGGTATGAGGGAAATGGGAAATTCGAGGGATGGGCGCGTCGGCTCCGTTTCCGCGCGACTTGCCCCATTTCATTCGATGCGACGGGACATTTGGCGAAGGGGCATCGCGCGGAGGGTTTCGCAGGCGGCCGGCAACATTCCGGGTCCTGCTTATTCTTTCCGGGATTGAAGCGCACCGGTTGGGAGGGAGGGCAATGAGGCAGATTGTCGCCATGGGTGGGGGCGGCTTTTCGATGGAACCGGACAATCCGCTCCTGGATCAGTATATCCTGGACCAGTCCGGGACGGAGAGACCAAAAATCTGTTTTGTCCCCACTGCGAGCGGTGACGCGGAGGGTTACATCGAACGGTTTTATCAAGCCTTCGGCAGGTTGAAGTGCGTGCCTTCGCACTTGTCGCTGTTTCGTGCCGAAAGTTCCGATCTGGAGGGGTTTGTTCTGTCCCAGGACGTGATCTACGTGGGGGGCGGCAATACGCGCAATTTGTTGGCGCTGTGGAGGGAGTGGGGGTTAGAAGGAATATTGCGGTCCGCCTGGGAGCAGGGGGTGGTGTTGGCGGGCGTCAGCGCGGGAGCCAACTGCTGGTTTGAGGCGTTCGTCTCCGACTGCATTCCCGGTCGGCTGACGGCCTGGTCGGGGTTGGGATGGTTGGCCGGGAGCTGTTGTCCCCATTATGACGATGAGGAGGCGGGGTATCGATCGGGTTATCACCGGCTGCTTTTGGAGGGGAGGCTGAAGGCCGGATACGGGATCGAGGACGGAGCGGCCCTTCACTTCATCGACGGGCGGTTGCATCGGGCCGTCGCTTCCCGCCCCGCGGCAAAGGCTTATCGGGTCCGAATCATGGGCGGTGCCGTTGAAGAGGAGGAGATTGAGACGGTTTTTCTCGGCAACTGAGGGGGGAAAGGAAAAAGCCCCGGACTCAGCCGGGGAAGGAATCATCCAGGTCTTCTCCTCGTGTGTACGGCCGCCTGCGTTCCAGCTGGTTCACCCGACGCTCCAGGTTCTCCACCCGACGGTTCAGACGGCGAACTTGTTCCTCCAAATTGGAGACGCGACGCCACAGATTGGGTTGGCTGATGTACGGATCGCCGTATTCGTAATAATACATTCGCTAACCCACCTTGTTTAGAGTTTTCAGGGCATATATATGCCGTGATCCGATGGGTCGTCATGGACATTCGACCATTTGTTGTTGAAAGTGTCCTGATCCGGAGAATTCATGCTGTCGGGTCGATGTCGTAGAAAAACCGGCCGAATCCCACCGGGGGATGGGGTCCATCCCGGCAGGATGGCCCCTTTATGTAAGGAGAGGCGGCTTCAATCCGTCGGGGCGGCCGGTGGATTCAGTTCCGGCACCCGGGGGATGGTTTTCTCAGATCCGTTTCAGGCTTTTTGCGCTGTACAGGAGGATGTGCCCGCACTGATTGCACAGATAGCTCAAAACGGGAATGGAGCCGCTGGGATGCAATTGGGCTCCCATATCCGTTTGGCTCATCGGGATGAGGGCGAAGATTTGACCGGTTTCGCTGAAGCGGAGGCTGCCGCATTGGGGGCAGCGGATGCGGGACGGATGGGTTCGACCGTGCTCCTGGTCGTTCATTGCCAAGACACCTCCTCCCCTCCCATTCTACACAATTTGCGCGGGAGCTGCGTGGCTTTCCCGTTACGAAAGTCCGCCGCCGGCGGGCCACTCGTAACACCGACCGATCTTTGGTAAAATGGTCAGGGATGAGCGGTGTCGATTCCGCGCCCTTTTCTTGATGTGGACCGGCAGTTTGCTCGCGCCTTGCCCATGGGACGGGGCGCGAGCATCAAGAATCGATCTGTGGGGAGGTTTGGAGGATGGGGAAGGTAACGGTTGACCACAGCAAATACAACAACATTCGTTTCGATACCCAGGATGAATCGGCGATCCGCACGGATCTTCTGGAGACGATTCCCTACGAGTATCCGGGGAAGGACACGGAGGTGGTGATTCCCACGAGCGAATTCACCTCGGTCTGCCCCTGGTCGGGTTTGCCGGATTTCGCCGATTTGACAATCACGTTTATTCCGGACAAATACCTGATCGAGATGAAGTCCCTCAAGTATTACCTCACTTCCTTCCGGAACGTGGGGATTTATCAGGAACACGCCACCAACCGGATCCTCAAGGATCTGGTGGAGCTGGCGAAACCCAAGTACATGAAGGTGGAGGCGATCTGGAATCCCCGCGGAGGCTTGGGAACGCGGGTGGTCGTGGAACACGGAAAGAGGGATTGAGAAAGCGCCGGGACATTCCCGGCGTTTTTTGTTGCTCGATAGGGTCCCGATTGGCGGAGCCCCGGTTGCCGGATTTCCGGCGCGTGAGGTTGGGTCGTCGATAAGAGGAATGGAGTGGCCCTGCAGGGTTTCGGATGCCGCCCGGCTGCGGGGAGGACTTTGTCAAAACGGCACTTCTCCCCAATCGACGGGGGTTACCTTGTTTTCCTCCCAATCTTCCCGCGTGATCGCATAACCGACCAAATCGTGCAGTGTGCCGTCGGAGGAAGGCCACGCCTTGCGGTGGCAGGCTTCCCGGACATACCCGCATTTGAAAAACACCTTGCGCATGGCGTAGTTGTCCTTTCTCGTGTGTCCTTCGATTCGGATCGCTTCCGGGTAGTGAGTGAACACGTGGCGGGTGAGCCATTTCACCGCTTTTTCCCCGATTCCCATTCCCCGGTATGGACGGGTGATGCGGATGTCGAAAAGGGGAGTGGGGTCCTGTAAGTCAAAGATTCGGACCAGGCCGACCTTCCGACCGGCGTCGGCCACAATCCAGAAGGTTTTGACGTCTTCGCCGGTGTAATACCCTTGCTTGAAGGCTTCCCGGATTTCCGCGGACGAAGGATTTGGATTTCCGTGATAATTCCACGATTCGGAAGTCAGAAACCGGATCAGGGCATCCACCTCTGTCGTGAGCGGTTGGAATCGGAGGTTCACGGTTTACCCCTCCTTTTACCCTTTTGTCCCCATCAGTTTACCTTTCAGAGAAGAGGGTGTAAATGCGTTAGCGCGGAGAAGAGGATGAACCCGCAGCGTTTAAGACGATCACCTGCCAAGGGGATTTGCCGCTGCCGATCATGGAGAGCCGAAATTTTTTTCGAACAAGAAGGAAAAACGGAGGGAGCAGCCGAATAAAATCATTGCAAACGTTTTCTCTATTTTCACCTGTGCAACCGCTTCATTTTTTTATGCAACACTATGCAACCGGTTGCGCAAATCTCAGCTTCAAGGGGGTTCAAAGGATGAAGAGGCGTAAAGGTTTGTCGCTGATGATGGGACTGCTTCTCGTCGCCAGTCTGCTGCTGGCGGGATGCGGTCCCCAGGAGGAGGGAGCCGGCGCCGAGGGCGGCGGGAGTGAAGAGAAGCCGGAGAAGCTGGTGGTCTGGGCGAACAACGATCCGATTCAGCTGAAAAACACGCGAAAGCTGGCCAAGGAGTATGAAAAGGAGAGCGGCATCAAGGTGGAAGTGGTGCCGGTTGACCTGCTGAAACAGCAGGAAAAGCTGGCTTTGGACGGACCGGCGGGAAAAGGGGCGGACCTGGTAACCTGGCCCCATGACCAGCTGGGAGAAGCGGTGATCAAGGGGTTGGTCCGGCCGCTGGAGGTGGGGGAGGATGTGACCGGCCAGTTCAGCGAATCGGCGGTTCAGGCCCTCACCTATGACGGACAGGTGTACGGACTTCCGTACGTGACGGAGAGCATCGCTCTCATCTACAACAAGAAACTGATGTCCGAACCTCCCGAAACCCTTGACGAACTGATCGATTTTGCCAAGAAATACACGAAACCGGCGGAAAAGGAATACGGACTTCTGTACGAAGGCGCCAACTTTTACTACAGCTACTTCCTGATTGACGCGATGGGAGGCTACATCTTCAAGGAAGACGGCGGCAAGGTGAACACGGAGGATCTCGGGCTGAACAACGAAGGCGCGAAAAAGGCCCTGGAGACGCTGCAGGGATGGTACAAGGAGAAGCTGCTTCCGGTCAAAGCGACGGCAGACACGGTGAACGGGCTGTTCAAGGAGGGGAAAGCGGCGGCGGTGATCAACGGGCCCTGGGCGGTGAAGGATTACGAGCAGGCGGGTATCGATTTCGCCGTAGCCCCGCTGCCGGCCATCGACGGGAAGCATCCGCGAACCTTCATCGGCGTGAAGGGATGGTATGTGTCCGCTTACAGCAAGAATCCGACCTGGGCGACGGATCTGATGAAGTTCTTCACCGGCAAGGAGTCGTTGCTTCTCCGCTTCCAGGAGACGGGGGAAATCCCTCCGCGGAAGGATCTTTTGGAGGATCCGGTCATCAAGGATGATTCGGTGGTGAACGGTTTTGCCCAGCAGGCCAGCCGGGGCACTCCGATGCCCAACGTGCCGGAAATGGGACAGGTCTGGGAGCCCATCGGCAACGCCATCACTTTCGTGGCGCAGGGGAAGCGGTCTCCGGAGCAGGCCTTGGATGATGCCGTCAAGATGATCCGGGAGAAGATCCAGGCGCAAAAACAATGAGGCGGGGGAGGCGGGCGGCATTCCGCGCCGCCCGCCCGCCGCGTGGGTAAAAGGGGTATGCATCACATGGACACGCTCCAAGCGCATCGAGCAACGAACCGAAACTGGAGGACGCGGCACACGGCGGCGTTTCTGTCGGCTCTCGCCATGGGCCTCGGCCAGATGTACAACCGCCAGTGGGTCAAAGGGATTCTTCTGTTGGTGCTGGAGATTTCCTATCTCGGGGTCTTCTACGATCTCTTCAACATGGGGCTGTGGGGAATCGTCACCCTGGGGACGAAGCCCTTCCGCGATCATTCGATCCAGCTTCTGGCGGAAGGGATCATCGCCCTGATCCTGATCGCCTTCGGCCTGCTGTGCTATGCCCTGAACGTGCGGGATGCCTATCGGGTGGGAGCGATGCGGGAGCGGGGGCTTCGTCCCCCGGGCGTCTGGGAGACCTACCGGACCGTGACCGACAAGGGGTATCCGTACCTGTTGATCGCCCCCGGCATGCTCCTCTTGGTCTTCGTCGTCCTGTTTCCGCTTCTGTTCATGGTCCTATTGGCCTTCACCAATTTCGACCTGTACCATTGGCCGCCGGCCAAACTGGTGGACTGGGTGGGGGTTTCCAACTTCATCCAACTGTTTCAGCTGGAGATTTGGCGAAATTCCTTTTTCAACGTAATGTCCTGGACCGTGGTCTGGACGCTGGTTTCCACGACGGTCCAGTTCGCCCTGGGGCTCCTCTTGGCGGTGTTGCTCAACCAAGAGAGGGTGAAGGGGAAAAAACTGTTCCGGACCCTCTTGATTCTACCCTGGGCGGTTCCCTCCTTCGTCTCCGTCCTGGTGTTTGCCGGGATGTTCAACGACGATTTCGGGCCGATCAACCAGATGCTGCAGGCCGCCGGGATGGAGGCGATTCCTTGGCTGACCGATCCCTTCTGGACCAAGGTGGCCATCCTGCTGATCCAGTTCTGGCTGGGCTTTCCCTTCAATCTCGCCCTGTGCACCGGTGTCCTGCAAACGATCCCTTCGGACCTGTACGAGGCGGCGGAGGTGGACGGGGCGACGCCCTGGCAGAAGTTGAAGGATATCACGCTTCCGCTGGTCCTGTATGCCACCGCCCCCTTGCTGATCGTCCAGTACGCCGGCAACTTCAACAACTTCACGGTGATTTACCTCTTCAACCAGGGCGGGCCGGCGGTGCCGGGACAAACCGCCGGCGGATCGGACATATTGATTTCCTGGGTGTTCAAGCTCACCTTTGAGACGCAGAAATTCAATTATGCCGCGGCCGTTTCCGTCATCATCGGCGTGATCGTGGCGGCCCTGGCCGTCTGGCAGTTCAGGAAAACCCGATCCTTCAAGGAAGAGGATTTGATACAATGAGCGGAACCAAACGGAAATGGAGCATCGGCTTGTTGCTCACTTACGCGTTTTTGCTCTTCATGGTGTCGGTCACCCTTTATCCGATCCTGTGGGTGATCGGTTCCTCTCTCAATCCGGGGACCAGCCTGTTTTCCAGCACGCTGATCCCGAAACACGCCACGTTGGATCATTATATCTGGCTGTTTACCAGCCCGGACAGCCAGTACCTGACCTGGTACAAGAACACGCTGAAGATCTCCCTGATCAACGCCGCGGTGTCGGTCGTCCTGACGACGGGGACCGCCTACGCCTTTTCCCGGTATCGGTTCTTCGGTCGGAGGTACGGATTGGTCTCCTTTCTGGTGTTGCAGATGTTTCCCCAGGCGATGTCGATGGTCGCCCTTTACATCCTGCTCAACGAAATCGGCCTGTTGGACACCCACCTGGGGTTGATCCTCGTCTACGCCGGGGCGCAGATTCCCTTCAACACCTGGTTGGTGAAGGGGTATTTCGACACGATTCCCCGGGGTTTGGACGAGGCGGCGCGGATCGACGGGGCGGGGCACAACACCGTTTTCTTCCGGATCATGCTCCCCCTGGCCCGGCCGATCATCGCCGTGGTCGCCCTGTTCAATTTCATGGGACCGATGACCGATTTCCTGCTGCCGCGGATCGTCCTGACCGACCCGGACAAGTGGACGCTGGCGGTGGGACTGTTCGGCTTCATCAGCGACAAATTCGGCCAGAACTTCACCGTCTTTGCCGCCGGCTCCGTGTTGATCGCCCTGCCCATCGCCCTCTTTTTCCTGGCGATGCAGCGGTACTTCATTTCCGGTCTCACGGCGGGGGCGACCAAGGGATGATGGCAGCGTTGAAGAAGGAGTGATTGCCCGTCATGTGGAAGGAAGCTGTTTTTCATCGACCCGAGGGGCCTTATGCCCATCCCGCCGGTCCCCGGGAGCTTCGGGTCCGGCTGCGGGCCAAACGGGGGGATCTCTTCTCCTGCCACCTTTTTCACGGCGACCGGTACGGTGGGGAAGAAGAGGGAGACATCCTCCGGTTGGAAAAAGCGGGATCCGACGAGCTCTTCGACTGGTTCGAGGGGGTGATTCCCTCGGCCACCCGCCGCCTTCGCTACGTGTTTTACCTGGAGGGGGAGGAGGGCGGGCTGTGGTACGGTGAGAAGGGATTCGCCGCCGACCGGCGGGAGGCCGGCGCCTTTCAGTACCCTTACATCTGCGAGGGGGATTTGTACCGGGTCCCCGACTGGGCCAAGGACGGGGTCGTGTACCAGATTTTTCCCGACCGCTTCTTTAACGGGGACGAGGGGAACGACCCGGAAGGGACCGACCCCTGGAGCGCGGCGGCCCGGCCGCGGCCGGACAGCTTTTACGGAGGGGATCTCAGGGGGATCATCGAGAAACTTCCCTACCTGGAAGCGCTGGGCGTCAACGTGCTTTACCTCACCCCGATTTTTCTTTCCCCCTCCAACCACAAATACGACACCACCGACTACTACCGGGTGGATCCCGCCTTCGGGGATGCGGAGACCCTGAAGGAACTGGTCCGACTGGCCCATCAAAGGGGGATCCGGGTGCTTCTGGATGCGGTGTTCAACCATGCCGGTTACGGCTTTTTCGCCTTTCAGGACGTGCTGCAAAGGGGAGAGGACTCTCCCTACGCCGACTGGTTTTTCATCGAGGATTTTCCCGTGGTCACGACGCCCCGGCCCAACTATGAAACCTTCGCCAACGGGGTGTGGACGATGCCCAAGCTGAACACGGCCCATCCCGAGGTGCGGGCGTACCTGCTCGATGTGGCGGAGTACTGGACCCGGGAGGCGGAGATCGACGGCTGGCGCCTCGACGTGGCCAACGAGGTGGACCACCGCTTCTGGCGTGCCTTTCGCGACCGGGTGAAGGAGGTGAACCCGGAGGCCCTGATCGTCGGCGAGATTTGGCACGATGCAGGCCCCTGGCTTCAGGGGGACCAATTCGATTCGGTGATGAACTATTTGTTCCGGGACGCCGTGCTGGATTTCTTCGCCGCCGGAAGGATCGGCGCCGACCGCTTTGACGCCCTGCTGACCCGCACCCGGATGCTGTATCCTGAACAGGCCCACTTCGCGATGTTCAACCTGCTGGGTTCCCACGACACGGAGCGGTTCCTCACCACCTGCGGTGGCCGGCTGGAGCGGATGCGCCTCGCGGTGCTGTTTCAGATGACCTATCCGGGGATGCCGATGATCTACTACGGCGACGAGGTGGGGATGTGCGGAGGGCCGGACCCGGATTGCCGGCGCCCCATGATGTGGGAGGAGGAGCGGCAAAACCGGGAACTGCTCGCTCATTACCGGAAGCTGATCGCCCTCCGGAAGGAGCTGCGTCCCCTGCGGCGGGGGGACTTCCGGACGTGGCTGGTGGACCCGCTTCGCAATCTCTACGGTTTTGTGCGGTGGGATGGCGAAAGCTGCGTCGGAGTGCTGTTCAACAACAGTCCCCATGAACACCGGGTCGAAGTGGATCTTCACCCCTTCGGCGGGGCGGAGAAGCTGAGGGACGCCCTATCCGGGAAAACGATTGACGCGGCGGGGAGGAGCCGCATGCCCTGGACCTTGCCCCCTTATCAGGGTGCGATCCTCACCCCGGTGGAATAGGTTTTTTTCGTCGGGAGAAAAAGAATCCGTGCCAAGGAATGGATGAGAAAACGATGGGAGATGGAGGGAAAGGGATGGGTGAGAAACCGTATCTGATCGATGGGGTGGTCGGCAACGGGCGGATGCTGGCCGCGTTGGGGAGAAACGGAAGGCTGTATCGCCTGTGGTGGCCGCGGATCGATTTTCCCCAGCACGTGCGGGAAATGTACGCCGGAATCTCTTGTCCGGGATTGGCGGAGGGAGTCCGCTGGCTTCACGAAGGGGATGAATGGACGTATCATCAGCGATATGACGGCGATCCGCCCATTCTCGTCAGCGATGCGTTTCACGAAGGTTTGGGACTGAAGGTTCGCAGTGAGGATTTTGCCGTGCCCGGAGCGGACGTGTTGGTTCGGAGGTACCGGGTGACCAATGGCTCCGACCGCGTCCTCCCCGTCCGGTTTCTCTATCTGTCGGCGCTGGAAATCGCGGAGAGTCCGAAATACAATACTGTCGCCTTTGACGCCGAGGCGGATGCGCTTCTTCATTTCCGCCATCGATACGCCTTTGCCCTGGGAGGGGACCGTCCCTGCTGCGGCTATCAGGCGGGGGAGGCCGTGGAGGATGCGGCCGACGGCTCTCTTCAGGGAAACCGGATCGCGATGAACCCGGAAGGGGCCCTTTCCTGGGATTTGGGGCGGCTTGAGCCGGGGGAATCGGAGGAACTCACCCTGTTCCTGGCGGCCGGCGAGGGGAGGGATACCGCCCTTTCCGCGCTGGCGGAGGCGCGGAGGAGCGGTTTTCGTGCGCTGCGGGAACAGACGGTCGCCCACTGGAAGGACTATCTGGATTCGGCCCGGCCCGTTTTCACCGGCGACGAGATCGTCGACCGGCTGTACCGTCGCTCGTTGGTGGTTTTCAAGCTGATGAGCGATGAGCGGGAAGGGGGGATGATCGCCGCGCCGGAGTTTGACGAGACCTTCAGCCGGTGCGGCGGGTACGCCTACTGCTGGGGGCGCGATGCCGCCTATATCGCGACGGCCATCGATCGGGCAGGTTATTCCGAGATGACCCGCCGGTTTTACCGCTGGACGCTGAAGGTGCAGAACCCCGACGGTTCCTGGGATCAGCGCCACTACTTGGACGGATTCCTCGCCCCCTGCTGGGGGATGCAGATCGACGAGACGGGTTCCATTCTCTGGGGAATGTGGCGCCACTTTGAGGAGACGGGAGACCGCACCTTCCTGGAGGAGGTTTGGGTGGCCGTCGAGAGGGGGGCGGAGTTTCTGACCGGTTTCCTCGATCCGGAAACCGGCTTGCCCCGTCCCAGCCGGGATTTGTGGGAGGAGCGGGACGGGGAGCACACCTATTCGGCGGCGGCGGTTTTCGGGGGGCTGGTCGGCGCCGCGGAAATCGCCCGGGCGCGGGGGCGGCTGGATCAGGCGAAAGCATGGCGAAAGGCCGCCGAGGGGATCCGGGATGCCGTGTCCCGCCGGTTGTGGAACCCGGAACGGGACGCATTTCTTCGGGGGCTCAAGAGGGCCGTCAGCCGGGAAGCGTACGAAGAGGCGGTCCGGGAGGGGAAGCGGGTGACGAAAGAAACGGACTCCAAGGGATACGCGACCTACCGGGTGTGGGAAGATCCGGTGATCGACGCCAGCCTGCTCGGGATTTCGGTGCCCTTCGATCTCTTTCCCGCCGAAGATGAACGGGTGGTGAAGACGGCGGCGGCGGTGGTGCGCCATTTGAGCACCTCGCCGGCGGGCGGCATCAAGCGGTATGAGGACGACCCCTACATCGGCGGAAACCCCTGGATCATCACCACCCTGTGGCTGTCTCAATATCTGGTGAAGGCGGGACGGACAGAGGAGGCGCTCCGCTGGTTCCGCTGGGCGGTGGACCATCGGACGGAGCTCGACCTGCTCCCGGAGCAGGTGGACCGGAACACGGGGAAACCCGCCTGGGTGGTTCCCCTCACCTGGTCCCACGCCATGTTCGTCCTGACGGTGCTGGATCTGTTGGAGGCCGGGGCGTTCCGGGTCTCCTCGCGGCAGGCGGAGATATGAAGAGGAGAAGAAGCAAAAAACCTGCGGCCCTTTCGCCGCAGGGTTTTTCCTTCCTTCGAGGGGATTTTCGTCAATGCGTCAGAAGGATCAATTCCGCCTCGTCCTCCCTTGCCGTGAGCCGGGCTTGTCCGCCGATGGGAAAGGTGAAGAAGGGGACGGTGTGGCCGAAATCGAGATCGGCGACCACCGGGATACCGGTCAACTCCGGTTTGGATCGGATGATCGCAGCCAGCACGTCCCGGCTCATTCGGCTGTCCCGCTGGAACCGGCCGATGACCAGACCCTTCACCCGGTCAAAGCCCGGTTGGTGGAGGAGGGATTGGAGATACCGGTCGAACAGTTCGGGGTGTACTTCCCCGTCATCCTCCAGAAACAGGATGGCGTCCGCAAGATCCGGAAGATACTCCGTTCCGTGGAGAAGGACAAAGGTGGAAAGATTGCCGCCGATCACTTTTCCCCGCGCTTCGCCGGGGGACAGGACAAACCATCCGTCGTTCGGGATAAAGCGGCGATTTTCCTGGTCCTGAAACCAGAGGTCATCGCTCCAGGCGGGAGAGGGGCGGACGGAGAAAGGTTCTTCGCCCATCAGGCACTTTCGGAAGGAGTCCATCGTGTATTCGAATCCCTTTTTCATTCCGAAACTCGAAAAGTGCGGACCGCTGTAGGTCACAAGTCCCGTTTTCGCGTAAATGGCGTTTTGCAGGGCGGTGATGTCGGAGTAGCCGCAAAAAACCTTGGGATTTTTTCGGATCAGGTCATAATCCAGGTTTTTCAGAAGTTGGTTGCAGTTGTAGCCGCCGATGGCGGTCAAAATCCCTTTTACCTTCGGGTCGGCAAAGGCTTCGTGCAGGTCTTCCAGGCGGGCCTCCGCGGAGGAGGAGCGAAAGCGGTCCATCTCTTCCGCATGTTTGGATATGGTGACCCGAAAACCCATCTCCTCCAGCCGCCGCCGGGCGATTTCCCGCACTTCACGAGCGATGATACCCAGGCTTTTTGACGGGGCGATAATCCGGATTTCGTCGCCGGGCTTCAATTTTGGCGGAATCAAGGGGGACACCTCCCGAGGCTTCGGAAATTGCTGAAACACCCGTCGAGGGCGCTCGCGCCGCCGCGGTCTTGGGATTCCGCGGCAAAGGCATACCGGGGCTGACAGGATTTACGGGTTTTCCAACAACTCTTCGATATCCTTGGCGATCCGCCGGGGGGATGTCTGCGGGGCGTACCGCTTGACCACTTCGCCGCGCCGGTTCACCAAAAACTTGGTGAAGTTCCACTTGATCTCCTTGCCGAGCACCCCGGGAGACTTTTCCGTCAGGTACTTGAACAGGGGGTGGGCACCGGGTCCTTTGACCTTCACTTTGCTGAAGAGGGGAAAGGTGACATTGTAGTTGGTTTCGCAGAACTTTTGGATTTCCTCTTCCGATCCGGGCTCCTGGTTGGCGAATTGGTTGCAGGGGAAAGCCAGGATCTCCAGGCCCCGGTTCCGGTATGCTTCGTAGAGCTGCTGCAGCTCCCGGTATTGGGGAGTGAATCCGCAGCGGCTCGCCGTGTTGACGATCAACAGGACGCGTCCATCGTAATCGGACAGGGATTTTTCCTCCCCGGCGATGGTCCGGGCGGAAAAGGCGTAGACGCTCATGAAGCGATCCTCCTCCTCATTTTTCGTCGCAAGCGGGCGGGGAGAGGGTGGGCCCCGGTGTCCAGGCCGGACAAAAACAGGAGGGGCTTAGTTTTTGCGGCCGTTTCGACCTTCCAGCACCCGGCGGAAGGCGGCCTCGATGTGGGGATGTTCCTCCTCCTCCACCGTGCGCAGGTCCAAAAGGAGCCGGTCCTTGGAAACCCGACCGATCACCGGAGGATTTCCGCGGCGGAGTTCTTCTTCCAGCCGGTGGACGGGCATGCGGCGATGGGAGGTGGAGAGGCAGAAGCTGGGAAGTTCCACCCCGGGCAGCGACCCGCCTCCCACCTCCGACGCGGTGGGAATCACCTCCAGCCGCAGATCCTCCCCGAGGGCATTTTGCAGCCGCTCCTTCAGCCGCTCCGCCGAAGCGCGGATCTCTTCGGGCTTCTTCAGGATCTGCCGGAGAACGGGGATTTCCCGTGCCGCTTCCTCCGGGTTCAGATAATGAAGCAGAGTGGCCTCCAGGGCGGCCAGGGTCATCTTGTCCACGCGCAGGGCGCGGAGCAACTGACTTTTTTTCAAGGCGTCGATCCACTTTTTCTTGCCCACGATGATCCCCGCCTGGGGGCCGCCGAGGAGTTTGTCCCCGCTGAAGCTGACCAGATCCACCCCCGCCCGGAGGCACTCCTGGACCGTGGGTTCTTCTCCGATCCCCCGGGCGCGCAGGTCGTAAAGGACGCCGCTGCCCAGGTCTTCGTAACAGGGGATGCCGTGCTTTCGTGCGATCTCCACCATCTCTTCCCGGGAGACGCTCTCGGTGAACCCGATGATTTTGAAATTGCTGGTGTGCACCTTCATGAGCAGAGCCGTTTCCCCGGAGATCGCCCCCTCGTAATCTTCCCGGCGGGTTTTGTTGGTCGTTCCCACTTCCACCAACCGTGCGCCGCTTTCCCGCATGATTTCCGATACCCGGAAGGAGCCGCCGATCTCCACCATCTGCCCACGGGAGACGATCACCTCGCGACCGAGGGCTAAGGTGCGCAGGACGAGCAGTACCGCCGCTGCGTTGTTGTTCACCACCAGGGCGGCTTCGGCGCCGGTCAGGCGCCGGATGACCGCTTCGACGTGTTCGTGGCGGGACCCGCGTTGACCCGTGTGCAAACGGTATTCCAGGTTGGAATAGGAGAGGGCAACATCCTGGACCGCCCGAAGAGCCGCTTGGCTCAGTCGCGCCCGTCCCAGGTTGGTGTGGAGGACGATGCCGCTCCCGTTGATGACGGGGCGGAGGCGGGGGGCGGTCAGGCTGTCCAGGGTTTCCGCAATGCGCGCGACGATCCTTTCGGGATCGGGCGGGATGGGATCATCGGTTTCCATCATGCGGCGGCGCTCCGTCGCCAGCACCTCGTTGGCGATCTCCACGACCGTCTTCCGGGAAAAGCGTTCCAGAAAAGAAGACAGCGCCGGATGTTCGAGGAGGAGATGTACCGCCGGCAATCGTCTCAGTGCCTGTTGTTGTTGTTTCGTCGGCATGGTCACACCCACTGTGCTCTTTTTTTCATCATAGCGAAGATGGGAAAGAGAGGCAAAAAGCGGGGCCGCCGGCTCGTGTTTCCGACGGCCCCGAGGATGCGGTTTATCCGGTGATCCGGATGTGTGCCGGGTGATCAGCCACCACCCGGCCGATAATCCGCGCTTCCACGACTCCGTTTCGGTGCAGCTCTTCCAGCAGGCGAACGGCCTGTTCCTCCGGCACGGCCGCCAGCAGGCCGCCGGAAGTGACGGCGTCGCAAAGGATGGTGCGCATCACCTCATCGACGGTTTCGGAAAAGGAGAGGCGATCGGCCAGCCATCGGGCATTGGCCCGCGTTCCCCCGGGGACAATGCCGGCCCGGGCCAGCTCCTCGGTCCGGGGCAGGACGGGCACCGCCCCGGCGTCGATTTCCAATCCCACTTGTCCGGCCCGGCTCATCTCAAAGGCGTGACCGAGGAGGCCGAAGCCGGTCACGTCGGTGCAGGCGTGGATTTCGTAGGAACGCATCACCCGTGCCGCATCCCGGTTGAGGGTGGCCATGACCCGGGTGACTCGTTCGATTTCTTCTTCCCGCAGCGCTCCACGCTTGATCGCCGTGGTATGGATTCCGACACCCACCGGCTTGGTCAGGATGAGCCGATCGCCGGGCCGGGCGCCCCCCTTCCGCCACAGGCGGTCAGGGTGAACTTGGCCGGTGACGGCGAGGCCGAATTTGGGCTCCGGATCATCGATGGAGTGACCGCCGATGGTGACGGCACCGGCCTCCTTCACCTTGTCGGCGGCACCGCGCAGGATATCGACCAGCAGGGACGGGTCCAGTTTGTTCACGGAGAAAGCCACCAGGTTGAGCACCGTCAGCGGCTCCGCCCCCATGGCGTAGATATCGCTCAGGCTGTTGGCAGCGGCGATCTGACCGAAGGCATAAGGGTCGTCCACCACGGGAGTGAAAAAGTCCACCGTTTGCACCAGAGCGCATTCGTCGCTGATGCGGACCACCCCCGCATCATCCGGTTCCGTCAGACCGACGAGGATGTCGGCGCGTTCTTCCTCTTCACGGGGCAGACGGCCGAGAACGTTCGCTAGGTCCTCCGGACCCAGTTTACACCCTCACCCCGCTTTGGAGGACAGCTGGGTCAGGCGAATCGTTTCGCGGTCCATCACGCCACCTCCTCTCTCCCGGGAGGGATTCTCCCGTCTATTATATCCGATCCTTTCCGGGCGATGAAATAGAGGCGCGTCGATCCGCGCGTGCGCCGCCGGGATCCGTGTTATAATGAGATGCAAAGTGAAATCGATTGCACCAGGCCCGAAAGATTTCCGGGTCGGCGAAAAAGGAGCACGTGAAACCAATGGCCACCATTAAAGATGTCGCCAAGTTGGCGGGCGTGTCGCCGTCGACGGTCTCCCGCGTGATCGCCGGGAGCAACCGAATCAGCCTGGAGACGAAAAATCGGGTGCAACGGGCGATGGAGCAATTGAATTACGTGCCCAACGCCATCGCCCGCAGTCTCGCCCGCAGCCACACCCACACCATCGGGTTCGCCCTGTCCCGGCGGGCGGATCAGGCCTTTTCCAATCCCTTTTTCTCCGAAGTGATGCGGGGCATGTCTACCGTGGCGCAGGCGAGGGGATACAACATCCTTCTTTCGATCAGCCTCAATCCGGAGGATGAATTGTCCAAGTGCCTGCAACTGGTGCGGGAGAGGCGGGTGGACGGACTGATTCTCTCCACCTCCCGGGTGAAGGATCCGCTGATCGCCGCCCTGTCCGAAGAAGAGGCCCCTTTCGTGGTGATCGGCCGGTGTATGGAAAGACCGGTTCTTTCGGTCAACAACGACAACGTGAAGGCCGGGTATAACGCCACCGTTCATCTGTTGGAGGAGGGGTACCGGGAGATCGCCTACCTCAGCGGGGCCAGCGATCTGGTGGTGACCATCGACCGGATGAACGGATACAAACAGGCGTTGATCGAGCGCGGATTGCCGCTGGTCGAGGAGCGAATCGGAGTGGCCGATTTTTCCGAACAGGATGGATATGAAGCGCTGTGCCAAATGAAGGAGCGGGGGGTTTCCTTAGACGCCGTCGTGGCATCGGATGATCTGTTGGCGTTGGGGGCGCTGCAGTTCGCCGAGCGGTACGGGCTGAGGGTCCCGGAAGATCTGGGAGTTGTGGGATTCAACGACACTCCGCTCATGGTATACACTCATCCTCCGCTGACCAGCGTGCGCATATTGTCCTACGAATTGGGCGTCGAAGCGATGGACTTGTTGATCGATGCATTGGAGAATCCGGACAAGAAAAGGCTGAAGAAAGAGATCGTCCTGCCCTCGGAATTGATCGTAAGGGGGTCCAGTCGGCGCAGGGGCAAAGCGGAGTAGGGTCGGAGGCCCTGGGGCCGGTAGGGAGCAGTCCGATTGGAGGAGCCGCCTTTTTTTGGTTCATTCCCTGTGGTATCATGGGTGTCGTCATGACGGGAGAAAGCCGTCGCTCCCAAAGGGCGAATGAAGGGGGTGCATGAGGCGATGATCTACTTGGATAACAGCGCGACGACCCGCACCGATCCGGAAGTGATCCGGGTGATGGTGGACGTGATGGAAAAGGTGTACGGTAACCCGTCATCCCTTCACGGGATCGGCGCCAAGGCCCACCGGCTGGTGGAGGAGGCCCGGGAGGCGGTGGCCCGCACCCTGGGCGTCCGTCCTCGGGAAATCGTGTTCACATCCGGCGGAACGGAATCGAACAACCTGGCGATCAAGGGCGTCGCCGAGCAGTTTGTGAATCGCGGCCGCCACTTGATCACCACCGAAGTGGAGCATCCTTCGGTTTATCAGGCGTTTCGCCAGTTGGAGGAGAGGGGATGGCGAGTCACCTACCTCCCGGTGGATCGGTTGGGTCGGGTGAGCGCGGAGGATGTGGAAAGGGCCCTGACCGACGACACAGTGCTCGTGTCCGTCATGCATGTCAACAATGAAGTTGGAACGGTGCAGCCCGTCGAGGAGATCGGACGGATTTTGAAATCGCGCCCCAAGGTGGTTTTCCACGTGGACGCCGTTCAAGCCTTCGGGAAGGTGGAGCTGAATCCGACCCGGTGGGGTGTGGATCTGCTCTCTCTTTCCGGGCACAAATTTCACGGGCCGAAGGGCGTAGGCGTCCTCTACGTCCGGGAGAGCCTGCGTCTGAACCCCTTGCTGGCGGGGGGAGGACAGGAAGACGGATTCCGATCGGGGACGGAAAATGTGCCGGGAATTGCCGGATTGGCCAAGGCGGCGATCTTGGCTCAGCAGAGGAGGGAGAAGGCCCGTAAGTGGCAAAGGTGGAAGGAGGAGCTGATCCAAGAGGTGACCTCCCGCCTGGAAGGGGTTGTGGTGAACGGGGATACCACGGCCGAGGGTGGGGCTCCCCACATCCTCAGTCTGGCCTTTCCGGGATTGAAGTCGGAAGTGATCGTGCACGCTCTGGAGAGGGAAAATGTTTTCGTGTCCAGCAAATCGGCCTGTTCTTCCAAAAAAGAGACCCCGAGCCGCGTGCTCACGGCGATGGGGCTGGATGATCGGACTGCTATCGGCGCGATCCGGATCAGCATGAGCCATGAGACCCTAGAGTCCGACATCCAGCAGTGCGCCCGGGCACTGATCCGCGTGATTCCCGAATTGCAGCGCGTGATGAAAGGGGGGTGAAGAGTGAATACCGATGTGATTTTGGTTCGATACGGGGAACTGGCCCTGAAGGGGAAAAACCGGTCCGACTTCGAGGACCGACTGGTGCAGAACATTCGCTTGAAACTGGCCGGCATCCCCGAAGTGAAGGTCGTCAAAAGCTTCGGCCGCATTTTTGTGGAAACGGACCGGTCCCGCACCGCTTCCGTCCTGCGAGAGCTGGGCGACGTATTCGGCGTGGTGGGTTTCAGCCCGGCTGAGCGGGTGGAATCCGACCCGGAGGCCATCAAGGAGGCCGCGGTCCGCTTGGTTGAATATCAGGATTCCTTTCCGCGTACGTTTAAGGTAGCGGCCAAGCGTGCGGACAAATCCTTTCCCCTTTCTTCCGGGGAGATCAACCGCCAAGTGGGGGCCCATCTCTTGCGGAACGTAAAAGGGCTTAAGGTGGATGTTCACCGTCCGGACCTGACGGTTCACGTCGAAGTCCGGGGCAAGTATACCTATGTGTACGGGGATGACTTGCCCGGGCCGGGCGGACTTCCCGTGGGAACCAGCGGCAAGGTGATGCTCCTGCTTTCGGGAGGGATCGACAGCCCCGTCGCCGGTTACCTGTCCCTGAAACGGGGAGCGGAGCTGCTGGCGGTCCATTTTCACAGTTATCCCTACACCAGCGAACGATCCCGGCAGAAAGTGATCGATCTTGCCAAGATCCTGACCCGCTTTGCCGGCCGGATTCGCCTGCACGTCGTTCCCTTTACCGAGATTCAGACGGAAATTCGCCAGAAGTGCCTGGAGTCCTATTCCATCACCGTGATGCGCCGCATGATGTTCCGGATCTCCCAGCAGCTGGCCCGGCGAGAGGGGGCTCTCGCCTTGGTCACCGGGGAGAGCTTGGGACAGGTGGCCAGCCAAACCCTGGAGAGCATGAACGCGATCAATGAAGTGGTGGATATTCCCGTCCTTCGTCCGCTGATCGGGATGGACAAACAGGAAATCATGTCGCTGGCCAAGAAGATCGGCACCTATGAGACGTCGGTTCTTCCCTATGAGGATTGCTGCACGGTTTTCTTGCCCCGGTCGCCCAAAACCCGTCCGGATCTGGAGACGACGAGGAAGACCGAGTCCCGATTGGACGTGGATCGGCTCGTGGAAGCGGCGGTTAAGGGGACGGAGGTGCTTCAGCTGGTTCCCGGGGAGGAAAAGGAGTTCACCTATTTTTGACAGGGAGGAGGGGTCCTTTTGGTTCGTCGCGTGCGCTGTCCGCGGGAAGGCCCCTCCTCCTGAGGTCTTTTGCCGCTTTCCAATTGGTCCAAGCGGTCGGAGCTCGTGAAAGACCAGCCGGAAAAGGAAGGCAGAAAGCGGATTTGTCCGACAGACATGGACACGGATGTCATCCTCCTCTTGATGAGTGTGCCGTCCCGTGATCCATGGTGCTGCATGGCCGAACCAATTTCCAGGAAAGGAACGTATCGATGGATACAACATTTTGGGTCGGCCTTGTCAATATCATCGTTTTGGACATGGTTTTGAGCGGAGACAATGCGGTGGTGATCGGCATGGCAGCCCGGACACTGCCCGAACGCCAGAGGCGGAGGGCCATCGCCGTGGGAACGGCCGCCGCCGTGCTGCTCAGGGTCGCCCTGACCGGCATCGCCGCTTGGCTTTTGAACATCCCTCTCCTGATGACCTTTGGAGCGGTGTTGCTTGTGTGGATTGCCATGAGGCTTCTCGCCCAGAACGGGGGAAGAACCCTTGTTTCCACGGGGCGGAGTCTGAGAGGGGCGATCAAGACCATCATCGTCGCCGACCTGGTGATGAGTCTGGACAATGTGGTTTCCGTGGCGGCGGTGGCCCACGGTCACCTGGGATTGCTCGTCTTCGGACTTGGTCTCAGCATTCCCATCATCATGTGGGGAAGTAGGCTCGTGGCGCTGGTGATCAACCGCCTGCCCTGGCTGATGTATGCGGGAGCGGCGATTTTGGGATATACGGCCGGGCAGCTGATCGTCGAGGATGACATCGTGCGGCGGTTTGTTCTGCTCCCGTTGCATCTTCCCGCCTGGACGGTTCCGATCGGTCTGACGATCTTCGTCCTCGTCGCTGGCGGGATCGTGCGGAGCAAGCCCGCCTTGAAGGCCTGAAAGGGGAAGGAACTCCGGAATCGGAATGGAGGCGGTGGGAATCATTCATACTAAGCTCACACGCGACTATTGTGGGCAAGGAGGTGAGCCCCTTTCATGAACGGCGGCGGGTTGCTCACCGCATGGCGCATCTGGGATCAGATCTATTACCATTGCACGCGGCTGAAGTATGTGGACAAGGAAAACCGCAATCTTTTTCGCGTCGTCGTCAAGCGTTACAGCGGGGAACCCCTGGTAACCTCCGACGGGGTATCCTTGAAGAAGGGCGATTGGTACGCAAAGCTTCACCTGCACAATTGCCTGTTTGCGCAGATGATTCGGGAGCAATCCCTGGACGGGATATCGCTGGCGCTGTTTACGGTGAACAGCATTCGGGGGTCGCTTCCCGCCCTGGCCCGCTATGTGGCGAACCACCCCCGTTCGGAAGAGATTCAGGTCCTCCTGGGGACCACCTTTCTGCACCGGGGAGCGCGCCGGTTGGGCTTTGATGTCAGCGACATGGTTTGCAGTCCCTATTATCTGCGTTACAAGTCCTGGTTGTTCAAATTGATTCTGGCCAACTGTCACCCGGACGGGTGGCGGCGGCTCCAGGAAGCCGGACATCAACTGGTTCCAAAACGGGTATATATCTCCAAGGAGGAGTTTTTCAAGCGATATCTTTTGCCCCAATGAGAAGTCGATAAGCGGAGAAATCATCCGTGCGCCGGATGGTGCGGTGCGGAACGGGACACCATAACGATGCAGGAATCCCACAAACCGGCCGGTGATGGATATGAAAAGAGTGCTCATCCTGACGGAGACAATCGGAGGAAACGGACATTACCAGGCCGCAAGGTCTCTTTGTCAAGGGTTGTCCCAGGTGGAACCGGAACTCAATGCGGAGATCTGTTGTGGAATGCATCGGGTGAGCAGGCAGCTGGAACAGTTGACCCGTGCGGTCTATCTGAACACGCTGCAGTACGCACCCGCCCTTTGGGGAGCCGCTTACAGTCGGGAAGGGGAGATCAGCGACCGCTTCCGAACTTCTCTGGGCAAGCTCTTGTCGAGGCGGCTTCAGGAATGGCTGGAGGAGATGCAGCCGGATGTGGTGGTGTGCACCCATGCCTTTTGTCTCAGCGCCATGGGCGTGATCAAGGAGCGCATGGGCGATCGCTTCCGTCTGGGGGCGGCGATCACCGATTTCGATGTAAACGGATTTTGGATTCATCCGGAGGTGGACTTCTTTCTCGTCGCCCACGAGGATGTGGCCAAAAAGATTCGGCGGCGGTTCGGCGTCCCGGATGAAGCGATCTTCCGCACCGGCATTCCGATCGACCCGGAATTTTCCAAACCTCAACCGCCCAAATCGGTTTTGAGGAGAATGCTCGGACTGGATCCCGACCGCTTTACAATTCTGCTCATGGGCGGGGGGATCGGTATGGGTCCGATCGAGGAGTGCCTTTACCACTTTCGCCGGGAACTGCCTGCGCACCAACTGGTGGTGGTGACCGGAAAGAACCGCTCTTTGTATGAGCGCCTTCAGGAACAGTTCGGGAGCGATCCCCGAATCCGCCTGCACGGCTTTGTAGACAGCATGGTCCATTACATGCATGCGGCGGACATCATCGTATCGAAGCCGGGGGGTCTTACTTCTTCCGAGGCGTTGGCCTGCGGGTTGCCGATTTTCATCTGCCAACCGATTCCCGGTCAGGAGGAGAGGAACAGCCGGTTTTTGATGCGGAAACGGGTTGCTCTTCGCCAGGACGAGCCGGGGGAGATGGCCAGGCAGATTCTCTCGTTGATGGAAAACCCGGAGATGCTCGAGGAGATGAGCAGGCGGGCCCGGGAGCTGGGAAGGCCGGATTCCTCCCTGGCCGGGGCGAGGGTGATTCGGGAACATCTGCTAATGAAAAGTCGACCGGTTTAAACGGTCGACTTTTCCAGTGATTCGCAGAGGGTGTGGAAAGTGATCTCCGGCCGGGAACGCAGGCGCAGGTTGAGGCCGGTCTGCCCGAGCCCCTCGCTGATGTAGAAGGCCCGGTCCCGGTAATAATGAAGTCCCCGGATTATTTGAAGGTGCGGCAGTTTTCCCATCCGTTTCAGGTGATACGGCTTGGGCCAGTGGATTTGTCCCCCGTGAAGGTGCCCGGACAGCAAATAATCGAAGGGTACGGCTTTCATTTCCAGGACGATGTTGGGATCATGGGTCAGGACGAGGCGGATGCCCCTGTCCCCCACTCCCTGAAAAGCGCGGTCCACATCGCTGCGGCCCGTGAAATAATCGTCGATGCCGATGATGTGAAGATCGGTCCCTTCCTCGAGCGAGACGGTTCGGTGCTCGTTCTGCAGGACGATGCAGTTGCGCTTTTCCATCTCCCGCTTGAGATAAGGCAGATGATCATTGATGACATAATCATGATTGCCGAAGACGGCATACATTCCGTAACGGGGTTTCAGGGATGCCAAAACGTCGAGATATTGAAGGAAACGGCCGGTCATTTCCTTTGTATCGAGATAATCCCCGGTCAGGGCGATCAAGTCAATCCGTTCTCCCTGAACGAGGCGCAGAAGCGCTTGGGGTTGGACGGAACACTTTTCCATGTGCAGATCCGTCAGGTGCAGAATATTCAGTCGCCCGCCGTTTAAGGAATGCGCCACCTGCAACTCCACCCGTTTGACGTTCGGTTTGTAGGTGTTGAAGCGGGCGACGGCCAACAGGCATGCCACGGCTGCGACGAGAACCCAAAGAATGGCCATGAATCTCACCTCTTCCGTTCGGCCGTGCTTTTTTTATATTAAGGGCTTACAGGCATTGCGTCCAGTGAAAATATATGTAAATACAAAACCCGGGACAATCCCGGGCGAGTCATTGAAGGCATGGAGGGGATTTTTCGCGGTTTGGGCGAAAAATCCCCTCTCAATAATGCAGTGCTTTGAAATTCTTGTTTGGCTGGGGAGGCAGGATTCGAACCTGCGCATCACGGAGTCAAAGTCCGTTGCCTTACCCCTTGGCTACTCCCCATCGGACAATCTTATTATGGATGTTATCCGTTTATCGTATGCACTGTGTTTCAATCCAAGGTTGTATGACAGGATGAAGGTCGAAATTTCGGAAATCTGAGAGGAAAATGTTAGGGTGTGTCGAATAAATGGAACTCGAACCAATCACATCCAAATTTTCGAGGTGGTGATAGATGGATGTAGCGCTGTATGTCTCCGAAATGTTGGATCGAGCCATCCAAAACCGGGCCAGCGACATTCATCTGGACCCCCAGCCGGAAGGACTTCGCATTCGCCAACGGATCGACGGGCATTTGGTGACCACCCACGTCTTGTCCCGGTCGGAGATGATTCCGGTCATCTCCCGCATCAAGGTGATGGGGCATCTGGACATCGGGGAGAAACGCCTTCCCCAGGACGGGGCGATGAGCATCACCAGCCGGGGAGAGCGGGTGGATGTGAGGATTTCCACCATGCCCACCCTGCACGGGGAGAAGGTGGTCTTGCGGTTGCTCCGGCATCGGCCGGAATTTCTCACCCTGTCGGAGCTGGGATTGGTTCCGGAGGATTTGGAGCGGCTTCTCCGGCTCCTTTCCCGGCCCCACGGGCTTGTCATCGTCACCGGCCCGACCGGTTCGGGGAAAACCACCACCCTTTACGGGATCCTGCAGGAATTGAACCGCCCCGAGGTGAGCATCGTCACCCTGGAGGATCCGGTGGAGCTGCAGATCAGCGGCATCACACAGATTCAGATCAATCCGAAAGCGGGCCTCACCTTTGCCCAAGGACTTCGGGCGGTTCTGCGGCAAGATCCCGACTTGATCATGGTCGGGGAGGTCCGGGATCAGGAGACGGCGGACATCGCAGTACGCGCCGCATTGACCGGCCATCGGGTCTTTTCCACCCTGCACACGGGGGACGGCGCCAGCGCGATCACGAGACTTCTGGACATGGGGATCGCACCCTATCGGGTCGCCTCCGCTTTAAACGGTGTCGTCGCGCAGCGGCTGGTTCGCCTCCTGTGTTCCCGGTGCCGGGGAAGCGGTTGTGAGGAGTGCCAGAAAACGGGCTATTTCGGTCGGACCGGCGTGTTTGAAGTGCTGGAAATCGATCAGGAGCTCCAGCGGCTCATCGTCGAGCGGGCTCCCTTGTCCCAATTGCGCCGGGCTTTTCGGGAAAAGGGGTACCGGTCGTTGGAGGATGCGGTGACGGAGAAGGTGCGCGAGGGGCTTACGACGAGAGAAGAGGGTTTCCGGGTGGTGGAGGGGATTGTCTAGAAGGCGTTGGTCCCACGAACGGTTGGTTCTTTTCAGCCAGCAACTGGCGATTCTGCTCGACAGCGGGTTTCCGCTGATTCCCAGCCTTCACCTGCTCGGTCAGCAGCGGATTCTCACCCCGGGCGAGGCGGAACGGATCTGTCAATCCCTGGAGGCGGGGGTCAGCCTGTCGGAATCCCTACGGTCGGAAGGATTTCCGTCCCTGTACGTATCGTTCATCCGGGCGGCGGAGGAACACGGAGAGTATGTGTTTGGCCTGCGACAGGGCGAAAGCTATTACCGGGAGAAAGGGGAGTTCCTCAGGGACCTGGGACAGGCCCTCATGTATCCGGCCGTGGTGTTGATTCTCGTGATCCTGGCTTTTGTGTTCTTGGTGACCGCCGTGATTCCCCGGTTTTCCGAATTGTACGCGTCGATGGGGATGGAGCTTCCGCTGTTCACCCGGTTGCTTCTCGGATTTTACGGATTGCTTCGAAACGGGTTCACAGCGATCCTTTGCGTGGCGGCGATGATTGCGGCGGCGGCTCTTCTCGTGCGCCGGCTGCCGCCGGAGAAGCGGTGGAAATGGACGCGTTGGCTGTATCGGTTTCCCGGTGTTCGCCATTATTTTTTGTATCGTTTTACGCACTATTTGGCGGTTCAGCTGGGGGCGCTGCTCCGGGCGGGCATTCCGCTTCTCACCGCCCTTGAGACCATGCGGTCTCTTGCGCCCTGGCCCTCTCTGGCGGAAGGGATCGGTCGGATCCGGGCGCGGCTGTTGGCGGGGGAGTCCTTCAACCGCTCCCTGGCCGCCGAAGGAGGCGGATTGTTTCTGCCGGCGGTGCCTCATTGGATTGCCCTGGGCGAGGAAACGGGCCGTTTGGACCAGTCTCTGCTCACCCTTGCCCGGGCGATGGAGAACGTGATCCGGGAGCGTTCCCGAAAGCTTACCCACAGTCTGGAACCGGTGCTGATCTTTCTGATCGGCGTGCTGATCGCCGTGACCGTCATCGCCCTGTTCCTGCCGATGTTGCAGCTGACCAGGGCCCTATGAGAGGAAGGAAAGGAGGATAAAGAGGTGGACAAAGGTGTGCTCCGCGATCAGCGGGGGCTCACATTGATCGAGATGCTCGTGGTCTTGTTCATCATCGGGGTGATTGTGGCAATCGCTTTGCCCAATCTGAAAGCGGCGGGTGAAACGGCACAGGAGAAGGCCTGTGCGGCCAATCGCCGGTTGATCGGCGCCCAGGCGGACAATTTCTTCTTGGAAGTCGGCAGGTACCCCAAAGGCGTCGCCGAACTGAGGCAGAAGGGATTCTTGCGGACCGAACCCGCCTGCCCGGCAAAGGGGACGTACCGGATTCGGCCGGAAGCATCCGAGGAAAAGAGGGTGAATTGCACCGTCCATGGGGATGGATGACCGAAGGAGCAGAGACGAAGGCGGATGGACGCTGCTTGAACTGGTTCTGACCGTGAGCCTAATCGGGCTGCTGGCGGCTTTGGCCGCCCCCTCCTTCCATCAGATCGGCGAGCGGCTGGAGCGAAAGCTCACGCTGGATTCTTTGGCTTCCGACATCCGATTGGCTCAGCGGGAGGCGGAAAGCCGGGAGGCGGTGACGGAACTCCGCATCGATCCCTCCGGAGGCGGATACAGAGTGGTCCGGGGAGGAAAGGCGATCCGACGCGCTTCCGTGCGGCCCCGTTACCGTCTGACGAGCAATTACCCGTCGGGAAGAATCCTTTTCCGCCCTTCGGGTCAGGTCCGGGGAGGCACCGTGTGGTTGGAGCGGGATGGAAAAAGGGTGGGACGCGTGGTGATTCAGGTCGCCTCCGGTCGCCCCCGGGTGGAGGTGGATCCCTGATGACGCGGGATGAGAGGGGATTTACCCTGGTTGAAATCCTGACCGCCCTGATGGTACTCGGGGTGATTACGGCGGTGGCCATTCCCGTTTTTATGGAGTGGCGGGGAGCTCAGCATCTAGCTAGCCAGCGGTTCGAAGCGCAGCTCTTCTTGCAGGAGAGGATGGAACGCCTCCAGCGGGATCCCGATCTCCATTCAACCCGCGGGGCGGAGGAACGCCGGGGTGAAGCCGCGAAGGGAACCGTTTACCGGATTGCTTGGAAAAAAGAGTTTCGGGGACACTTGTTGCGTACGGACGTGATGGTGGCATGGAAGGATGCGCAGGGAATCGACAGGGAGATGCGGTTAAGAGGTCTGCAATTTGTCCCGTGACGGGGGAACAGGGTTTTACCTACGTGGAGTTGGCCGTTGCCCTCAGCCTGGTGGTCCTGCTCGTTCCGGTCGTGTTTTCCCTGGGTCACATGGTGGAAGCGGAGATGAAAGAGGGAATCGGCCGGCAGCAATTGCAGGAGGAAGCGAGCGCCTTTGTTTCCGATGTCCGGGATGAACTTCGCCGGGGATCCCATTTTCGACTTTCCCCGGAAGGATGGCTTCTGTTTGATTTGCCGACCGGGGAGACCATCCGTTACAAACATGATCGCCGGCGGGTGATCCGCAGCGTGCGAAAGCCGGGAGAAACCCGCTTTTCTGGAACCACCGTACTGCTTCAGGAAGTTTATTTTGCGGGTTTTTATCCGGATAAACACGGGGTTTGGCTGGATCTCGGACTGCAAAACTGGTACGCCGACCTGAACGTCAAAACCTATGTCCGGGGCCGGGTGAAAAACCGATGAGGCATGAGGGATTTCGGACGGATGAACGGGGAGCGGCCTTACCCCTGGTCCTGGCGGTCACTTTACTGGTCTTTCTCCTGATCGCCGCGGGAGCTCTGCACGCGGTCAATCACCGGCGCCATCAATTCCTGGATTGGGAAATGCTTCGGGCTCAGTACGCGGCGGAAGCGGGAATTGCCGTGGTTCAGACACGGATCCGGGAAGATCCGGAATGGACGGGAGCCATGACGATGACCTGGGACGGAATCCGCGTGCGCACCGTCGTCGAAGGGAGGGCGTCCGATGGTATCCGCTTGCGCTCCGTCGGTCGCACCTCCGTTGTGAAACAAACCATCCGGGTGGAACTGGACCCGGAAACGTTGGAAGTGAAACGATGGGAGAGATAGGAGGCGAATCTGCATCCCAACTGACAAAAAAACAACGCAGCTTGTACTCGATCGGTTTTGAGTATAGCGGGTTGCCCTTTCGGTGATCCGCTGTTTTTGTGATGCAACCAAAACCGGCAAACAATTCCTTTTTGTCGGAGGGGTTCCGCAACCCGGCCGATGGAGAAGAAAGGGAGGCAAGGTTCCAAGAAGGGGGAATGCCTTTGCCTTTGCAAAACGAAGCGGCACGCCCCCTTCATCCGTTGATAGGACTAATTATTTCACACGGATTTTTCCAGGAGTTTCACTTTTCCTGCCTGTTCAAGGGTTTTGCTGTTCATGCGAAACATCTCGTCGAAAAAGCGAATGCGGAATGTGCCGATGCCTTCCGTTTCCGAAAGGGATGCCTCCGCCATCTCCCCGGCGATTCCCACCGCCGCCAGGGAGAGGATCGCGGCGTGGAAGGGTTCGATTCCCGCTCCCAGGCAGCATCCGATCACGGCGGTGAGCATGCAACCGGTGCCGGTGACCCGGGTCAACAGAGGCGTGCCGTTTTCCACGTAGGCTTCCCGCTCTCCGTCGGTCACGTAATCGACGGGGCCGCTCATGGCGATGACCGTCTGAAGATTTTTGGCGAGGCTCCGGAAGGAGGAAAGATGGGAATCCAGATCTTCCAAGTTTGCATCGACGCCCCGACCGCTGCGCTGACCGCAAAGGGTTCCGATTTCTGAAGAATTGCCCCTTATGACGCTGAATCTCACCCGTTTCAACAGCCGATCGACGGCCTGCAGGCGCAGGCGGGTGGCCCCGGCACCCACTGGATCCAGCACCACCGGAACGCCCTGTTTGTTGGCCGATTCACCGGCCTGTGCCATCGCTTCCAGCTGATCTTGCCGGAGGGTTCCGATGTTGATGACGACGGCATCGCTCGCGGCGGCCATTTCCGCCGCCTCCTCCGGCGCATCCGCCATCACCGGACTTGCCCCGCAGGCCAGGGTGATGTTGGCGCAGTCGTTCACGGTGACCACATTGGTGAGCTGATGAATGAGGGGATGGACTTCGGCGATACGGTCCCACAATTTCCAATCCAAGGCGAGTGCCTCCTTTATCTTCTGGGCTGCATTCGTGGAGAGGCCGGCTTGACCCCATCCGGTGTTATCACCTTAGCACAGGCCGGATCAGCCGGTCAAAGGGGAAGGTTACAGGACCGAGACTGCCAATCGCCCGCAAAGGAGGCTTTTTTCGTCGGGCAATCCCTGCGGCATGGAGGAGTCGGAAAATGGCTCCTCCGGATGTTTTGTGTTGTTTCCGACAGCCCAGGGTTACGCCCCTTTTCCATTTCCGGTTTTGTGATATAATCCACCACAACCTGAAGAAAGCCGTCACAGGAGGGAAAGGGATGCGGCAACGGAATCTTATCATCCTGATCGGCTTCATGGGGACGGGCAAGACGACGGTCGGAAAGGCCCTGGCCGACCGCCTCAAGCTTCCCTTGACGGACACGGATCAGGAAATAGAGAGAAAAACGGGAAAAAGGATTTCCGAACTGTTTCGGGAGTTCGGGGAGGAGGGGTTTCGCGATCTGGAAAGCCAGGTGCTCAAACAGGTGTTGGATGGAACCCCGGGTGTGGTGACGACGGGTGGGGGGGTTGTGCTCCGCCCTGAGAACGTGCGGTTGATGAAGGAGACCGGATGGGTGGTCGCCCTGCACGCGAGTGAGGAGGAGATCCTCCGGCGATTGGCCGGCACTGCGGATCGGCCCCTCCTGCTGGGGGATGTCAGGCAGCGCGTTTCACGCCTTCTCAATGAACGAAGAGGGCTATACGATTTTGCCCACGTTCGGGTGGACACCACCGGGATGACGGTGGCGGAGGTGGTGGATAAAATCTGCCGGTTGGCCGAAAACGAGGCGTTTAAACCGGACCGGTCCCGTCCATCCTAAGTGCTGGGGGGTGATCATGTGTCGTTCAAGGATTGGATCACGTATCTCCTGGAGCGGTTGGTCTGGTTTATGGAGACCCCCCGGGAGGAAAGGAAAAAGGAGAGAAACGTCCGGAAGGAGCCCTGGGCGACACGCTGGTTCGGCTTAATTCCCCTTTCCATGAAAATGGCCGTCGACAAACAAAAATCCCGATTGAGGAGCCGATCGTAAATGGAGAGTGACCGTTCGCGGAATTACAAGCTGGTGGATTTGCGGGACCACCCGGAGGTGATCCGGCAAATCACCGAAGCCGAGCAAAAATTGAATCAGATGATCGGCGAAGATGTCGCCTTGATCGCCTACGTTCGTAAGCAATGAAGAAAGGCCGAAAACGTAACGAAGTGTGCCGTTCACGGTACGGATCCAAAGCGGAACGTCCTTTGTCCGTGCCGGTCGTCGCCGGGAGGAAGAATCCGGGGAGGTCATTTCCCCGGATTCCCATGCGGGTTCGGCTCAACTCGGCTTGTGGTGTGTCGGCGCGAGCCGATGCGACCGTTCCCGATTTCCCGCAAAAATGGATAATGATATGGGCGAAACGACCTTGGTGGAAGCGTGCTTTCCATCGGGTCTTTTTTTGTATATTTAAAGGGACGATTCCCAAGGTGGACTTGCAACGGGGCACGTTCTGCGAAGCGTTGGGAGGGCGGCCCAAAAAAATCAAGGGAATCCATACGGGAGGATGTATGCTTAAAGTTACCAAGGATCTACTTGACTGCTGCCGATATAAACGACCTGATGGCCCTCGGGTGGAGGTGTATTTGTCGTTCATAGAGGATTTTGGCGGCGAGGAAGACGCGGAAGCTCTCCTGGATCTTTACTTGATGTATCCGGATGCTTTTCAGCTGTTATCAACCCTTCGAAAGATCGGCGGCGAAAAGACAGCGGAACGGCTTTTTGTCCAATGCATTGAAAATCATCGTGTCAAAGAGGAGTTTGTCGGGGATGTTTTCACGACCCTCGCGCATATGGGTTATCAGCCCGTAGAAGAAGTCCTTTATCACCGTTTGCGACACGAACAGTGTTTGAACAGTGACGAATGCGTGGCATTGCTCCACTTTTCCTGTTCCGGTTATGAAGCGATGATTCGTGAGAAAATCCTTAAATATAAAAATCAACACCTTTTCCCGGAGTTCCATCCGCTTCTCGCCAGCAAAATCCCGGATCCGGAACTGCCGGATTTGCTTTATCATTGGGGAACCCATTGGGCTTCGACGGATTGCAACGGCGGCCTTGTGTTGGGGTTGGCTCTTTATGGCGATTCGGAAAGAGACCGCTTCAGACAAATCCTTTGGGATCCCCGCTGGGAGGCAAATGGAGTCAGTACCGGAACCATCCATTGGACATTCACCGGGATGCAATACCTGGGCATCACGTTCCGGGAGTTGTTTCGGGAGGTCAAAGCTTCTGCTGAAGAGGGGACGGACGAAGAAGAAGTTGGATATCGTTTGTTTGTGCTCCGGGATTTGCTGGAACACCGGATCCACTCATCCGCTGAATTGCCGCTCCGTTTTGTCCGCATGCAGGAGAGTTGCGAACAGATTTATGATGAACTGGAGAATTTTATCGAATGGTCGATTTGCAATGTGAAAGAGGGGTATTCCGATTTTTACGGCACGAAAGATCTTCTGCGCATGAAAATGGATCAGGAATTGCGAAAGGATTTTGTGCTGAGGGAGTTTGTCGGATAAGAAAGGCATTGCTTTCCTGGGGTGCTTTCTTGTCACGGCTATTCGGTTGTTTGATGAGGGGCCTCAAAAGGCGCGGGATTTTTCATTCCTGCGCCGTGCAGCCGGTTCAATCGGCGGAACCGATAAACACTGCCGGGGTCCGAGAACTTTTTCGGTGAAAATTGTGTTATACTTGGATGAACAGGCTATCGGATCGGTGGTCTTTCTGATCTCGCACCCCGCCCCTGAATGGGCGGTTCGGGGATCGGCCAACCTCCGGTCCGAATGCTATAATATGTTTAACCGACTTTCCCATTTAAAGGGGCGAATGATTTCATGTTTCATCGCAGGGAAACGCGGCCGGTGAAAGTGGGAAACATCCAGATCGGCGGCAACGATCAGGTGGTCATTCAGAGTATGACCACCACCAAAACCCACGACGTGAAGGCCACGGTGGAGCAGATCCGCCGGCTGGAAGAGGCGGGCTGTCAGATTGTCCGGGTGGCCGTTCCGGACATGCGCGCCGCCGAAGCCATCCCGTCCATCAAGAAGGAAATTTCGGTCCCGTTGGTGGCGGACATTCATTTTGACTACCGCCTGGCTCTCAAGGCGATCGAGGGCGGGATCGATAAAATCCGCATCAATCCGGGGAATATCGGGCGCCGGGATAAGGTGGAAGCGGTGGTGAAGGCGGCCAAGGAGAGGGGGATTCCCATCCGCATCGGCGTGAATGCTGGATCCTTGGAAAAGCGGATTTTGGAAAAATACGGCTATCCGACGGCGGACGGCATGGTGGAGAGCGCCCTGTACCATATCGGCATTCTTGAGGATCTCGATTTCACAGATATTGTAGTCTCCCTGAAAGCCTCCGATGTCCGGCTGGCCATTGAAGCCTATCGAAAGGCGGCCGCCGCTTTTCGGTACCCCCTCCATCTGGGCATCACCGAATCCGGTACCCTGTTTTCCGGGACGGTGAAAAGTGCCGCCGGCCTCGGAGCGCTTCTGGCCCAGGGGATCGGCTCCACCATCCGTATCTCCCTGAGCGCCGATCCGGTGGAAGAAGTGAAGGTGGCCAGGGAACTTTTGAAGGCCTTCGGCTTGGCGGCCAACGCCGCCACCCTGATCGCCTGTCCGACCTGCGGGCGCATCGAAATCGACTTGATCAGCATTGCCAACGAAATCGAAGAGTACATCGCCAATATCAAAGCGCCGATCAAGGTTTCGGTTCTCGGCTGCGCCGTCAATGGTCCCGGCGAGGCCAGGGAGGCGGATATCGGAATCGCCGGCGCCCGCGGTGAGGGTCTGCTGTTCAGACACGGCAAGATTGTCCGAAAAATCCCCGAGGAGAAAATGGTCGAGGAACTGAAGAAGGAAATCGACAAGCTGGCGGAAGAGTATCGCCACAAGCAGTCTGTCGAGCAGAAAGCTTGATTGGTTCCGGGAGCGGCGCGAAGGGCGTCGCTCCTCCTTTATTGCCTGTTTCCGTATAAATCCTCCCGGGGGTTGACATACTATGGGCGAACCACCAAAAAGGGGGTTGCAAGATGCGTCGATTGGCTCTGCTACTGGTGATTATCGGAGCACTCAATTGGTTGTTGGTGGGTTTGTTTCAATGGGATCTGGTTTCGGCGATTTTCGGGGGAGACGCGACGCGTGAATCCTCCATGATCAGCCGAATCATTTATGCTCTGGTGGGGTTGGCCGGTATTTACGCGATCAAGTTTTTGTTTGAAGATCGCGTGCCCGCCGGGGATGCCGGAGGCGATCAGTAACCCTGGGAGTTGCGAAGGCTGGAACAGAAGAACCGTTTCCACGGGAGACGGTTCTTTTTTCATGGGGAAACAGCGGGCGGGAAATCAAAGCGGCAAGGTCGTATGGATATAAGGGAGAAATCATCATGCGGGACCGTCGGGGGACGCCCCCGGACGGTTTCGTCCAGACGGAGGGGAGAACATGAGCATGCCTGTCATCGGAGTGACCGCCTCCCGGGATGATCGGGGAACCCTGTCGGTCGGCAAGGAATATCTGGAGTCCGTCTTGAAGGCGGGGGGGCTTCCGCTGATTGTTCCCTATGTGGAGGATGCCGAGTCGATTCGGAGGATCGCGGAGCGGATCGACGGATTGCTGTTGACCGGAGGTGGAGATATCGATCCCGCATGGTTCGGTGAAGAGCCGATTCCCGGACTGGGGTGGATCGATCCGAAGCGGGATCATCTGGAGATCTGCCTCGTCCGAAGGATGTTGGAGGAAAACAAACCGATTTTGGCCATCTGCAGAGGGTGTCAAATTCTGAATGTGGCCGCCGGCGGGGACATGTTCCAGGATTTGTACGGGCAGCGGGAAGGACTTTTGCAGCATCAGCAGAAGGCGCCCCGTTTCCACCTTTCCCATTCGGTGGAGGTGGCTGAGGGTTCACTGCTGCACCGAATCGCGGGGAGTTCCGCCATAAAGGTAAACAGTTTCCATCACCAAGCCGTTCGAAAGGTGGCCCCGGGTTTCATCGCCTGCGCTACGGCGAAGGACGGAGTGATTGAAGGGGTGGAAAGCGTCCGTCATCCTTTCGTCCTGGGGGTGCAATGGCATCCGGAACACCTGTCCGCGACCGACGACGTCTCCCGACGTTTGTTCGAGGCCTTTGTCCGGGCGGCTTCATCGGACTGATTCCGTTTTGAGCAAGTAGCTGCATAACTTCCCCATGATACCCCCCTTCCCTTTGGAGCACACTACAACCAGAAGGGGGGTGTGTGTGATACGGGTGCTCTTATCCTTGTTATGCCTGCTGTCTTTGCTCGGATGTCATTCGGTTCACGAGGAACAGTCCGCAGAGCGCCTTCTGCCCATCACCCACCAGCGGGAAGTCACCCGTCCGATTCCCTTTATCCTGAGGGCGGATGGGAAAGAGTGGATCCTGGATCTTCGCCGGATGGGCTATGATGGAGTCGATCCCACAACATTGGACCGCGATGCCTTTGATCGATGGCTTAGGCCCATCGAACGGGAACTTTATCGTCCTCCCCGTTCCGCCCACTTTCGCAACCGGGTTCTCCAGCCCCATCAAACCGGAAGGAAAGTGGACCGGCAGGCGATCGAAGAGTGGTTGGACGTGATCCACGCATACATCGGACGGCCCATGGAGGTTCCCTTCATTCCTCTGAAACCGTCCATCACCACATCCGATCTCAAGGGGATCCGCCAAAAGCTGTTGGGGACCTACACCACCCGCTTCAATCCCGGAAACATCAACCGGACCCACAACATCCTGTTGTCCACGAAGGCGATTGATCATGTGGTGGTCGGCTCCGGAGAGGTGTTTTCCTTCAACAAGACCGTCGGACCGCGCACGCGGCAACGCGGATACAGACCGGCTCCGGTGATCGTCAGGGGAGAGTACAGTGAAGGAATCGGAGGCGGCATTTGTCAGACCTCATCCACGTTATTCAACAGCGTCGACCAGGCCGGGCTCCGGATCATCCAAAGGGTCAGCCACAGCAAGGAGGTCACCTACGTGCCCCCCGGAAGAGATGCCACGGTTTCCTGGGGCGGACCCGATTTTCAATTCCAGAACCAATTGGATCGGCCGATTCTGCTGGTGGCATCCGCACGCGGGGGATGGTTGACGGTTTCCGTCTACAGCTCCGCGGACATTCAGCACCGAAAGCGATCGGTTCCCGCACCGCCCGAGGAAGAACCGGACACGCAGCGGACCCGGCCCGATGAACCCAATGCCCGCTTGGGAAATCCATAGCGGGCAGGGATTCCGGCTTGTGCCCCTCCAGATCAGGGGCACTTTCATTTTTCAGGAAAAACTTTCATGGAACCGAGTGAGGAAACCCATCGCGTCAAATCGTCGTTAAGTTATTGAGAATGCGCATTTGGTAATATGGAAAAGGCCGTATCTCATTTGCTATAATAAAAGGCGCTATTCGAACTAATCTGTTGTTTGTGCAAAAGGAGGCCTTGGATGAGGAAAATCGCATTGATCGCCCTGGGGGTCATCGTTCTACTCCTCTCCGGCACCTTGGCCGTATATGCAATGCGAAAAGAGGTTACCGTCTCCTTTACCGATAAAGAAAAACCGGTAAAACTGCAGGTCCTGCGGGGTACGCTGGCCGAGGCATTGGAGGGGCACGGTTATGATGTGAATCAGCTGAAGAAGCAGTACATATCCAGCGTTCCGTGGGATCAGCCCATCAGCGACGATTCGGTGATTCAGCTGACCTGCAATTGTTCCGTCTCCCTGGAGATGGGAGGCAAACGCGTCGGCACCTACAAGACGAAGCAGCTCACCGTCGGAGATTTCCTCCGGGAGCGGAAAGTGGACTTAAGTCCCTGGGATGAAGTAAACACACCCCTGGATGAGCGGATCAAGAACAACATGCTTATCGTCGTGGACCGCGTTGAAAAGCGGATCAAGAAAAAAGTGGAGACGGTTCCCTACAAGACCGTGAAAAAGAAGGATCCCCAGCTGGCCGACGGGGAAGAAAAGGTGGAGAAGGAAGGCAAGAAAGGAAAGCGGATTTTCGAAGTCATCGTGACCTACAAAAACGGAAAGTCGATCGACACCGCGGAAAAATTGATCGAGGAAATCGATCCCGTCAACAAGGTCGTCAAAGTCGGAACGGGAGAGAACGTGACCGCCGCGGAAACCACTGCGAGGGCGGCGGCGGGACGCATCGCCGGCCACGAATATGTCAAGACGATGATGGCGGAAACCACGGGGTATACCCACACGGGCAGTCGGACGGCGACCGGAACGTGGCCGAAAAGGGGAACACTGGCCGTCGATCCCCGGGTGATTCCCCTCGGAACCAAAATCTACATTCCGGGATACGGCGTGGGGGTGGCTGAAGACACCGGGGGCGCCGTGAAGGGAAATGTGATCGACCTCTTCTTCGAGACCCGGAATGAGGCCATCCGGTGGGGAAGAAGAAACGTGACCGTCTATATCCTGAAGGATTGATGGAGTGGAAACACTCCGATTTTTTTCTTTTTCTCTTCTTTCTGGAAAAGATTTGGCGTCCGGCGCAGGTTGGTGCTTTGTTTCCGCGGGGGTTCGTTGTATACTGAAAAGTGGAGGAGATTTCCTGTGAGGTGTGGATTTCATGGTCGGGCGCAACGATCCCTGTCCCTGCGGAAGCGGACTCAAATACAAAAAGTGCTGTGAACGGGTGGTGGCTTTCCGGTCCGCCGAGCGCGCCCGGGAATCGCGGGAATCGGAAGTGAAATTGGCCCTTTTGACTGAGCTGAACGAGTGGTTTGATCGACAGATGACGAAAAAAGCGGTTTCCGAATGGGTCGATCATTTCAAAACCGCCATGGGTCTCCCCCTCCATCAACCGATTCCTTCCAATTATTTTCACACTTTTCGTTTCTGGCTTCTCTTCGACGCTCCTTGCATGGACGGAAGGCGCCCCGCCGATCGCTGGAGGGAAGTGGTGACTCCCCTTCCGGATCGGGAAAAATGGGTTGAGGAACTGTGCCGAATCCACCTCGGTTGTTACGAGGTGTTGGAGGTCGGAGGGGATGAGGCCCGCGTCAGACCTCTGCCTTGGGGGGAAGAGCTTCCCGTCCGCGTGGCTGAACCGATAGAAAAAGGGGCAATCGTCATCGCCCGCCTCTCTCGGTTGGGTAACCGGTACGAATGGTTTGGCCCTTATACTACCTTTTTCCACGAGATGAGAGGGGAGATACTCTTGTATCTGAAGCAGTTCGCGGACAAGGAGAAGGAACTCGGTCGTGATTTCTGGGTTCGGGAAGGACTCGGTGTCCTGGGATGGTCGATCCGACGCGCCAAAGACCGTGAGGAGATTTCCAAGATCATTGAATCGGTGGAAGAAGTGGCGCCGGCGGCGGAGAATTTGATCCCGGCCTCCCTGCCGGAATTGCCCGAAGGGGAGCGGAATTGTCCGGAAGCGGTGAACCATCAGTTGCAGCTGTTTTTCGAGGATGTGGTATCGCCGCTGCAGCGGAGAACTCAGGAGCTGTATGGACGGACGCTTCGCTTTTTCCGCGATTATGTTGCCACCCATTTTGGAAAAGCGTTTCATTGGCGTCTTTTGACCGAGGATGTTCTGGAGCACTTATGCGGCGTATGGTACGTGGATCAAGCAGAGGGGACCCCGGTCGGTTCAAAGATTTTTCTAAACACGCTGAAGCAACTGTTCCGCTGGTTGAATGAACAGGGAATGGCCTCCGTGTATTCCGCTTACCGGCCGGTATACATCAAACTGATCCGGTCGTTGCCGATGGCGCTGGAAGCGAAGCGCTGGATCAGGGAGCACGGGGTCCAACGGGGGGAGATCAAAGCTCCGACCTTGACGGGCACTTTCATGTTGACCCTTTCGGCGTCGGGCCCCCTTCTGGCTGTGGGCGGCAAGTGGCTGCCCATCAACCTGCGGGGATATCCTCCCAACTGGACGGACAACCGGTTTTGGGTGAGGGGGGTGGTGGCGGTCCGGCAGTGGGACAGCTTCCTTACGGACGTGGAAGGGGTTTACCCCGTGACCAAGGAGTGGAGCGCCGCCGCACCCGAAGCCAAGATGTCCGTGGAGAATCATCCCTGAGAAGCGGCCCGAATGGAGGAGGCCGCTTTTTTCTTTGGTTAAAAACCGTCGGAATGACAAAAATACCTAGGGAGGCGGGCGAGGACGACCGCCCAATCCTTTGCGGGACGGGAGTGAAGGGCGTGGCCGTCACCCTCCATCTGCCTTCCCGAAGTCTGGTTTTGTTGTGCGGGGCTCCGGGATCGGGAAAATCAACTTTTGCCGAGCGGCATTTTTTATGGTCGCAAGTCGTTTCCTCGGACCGATGCCGGGAGATGGTTTGCGACGACGAGGAGAATATGGCCGTTCATCGGGAAGCCTTTTCCCTATTGAGGCTCATCGTCCGTTTGCGCCTCTCCCTGGGGCGTTTCACCGTGATTGATTCGACGGCTCTGGAAAGAAAACATCGGACGGCGTACGTCTCGATGGCTGCGCAATACAACTTCCATCCGGTGGCCATCGTCTTCGACGTCCCCTATGAGCTCTGCCTCCGGCAAAATGAAAGCCGCAGCCGCCGGGTTCCTCCCGAGGCGATTCGGCACTACCACAACCTGCTGCAAAAGACGAAAATCTCGGTGAGAAATGAAGGCTTTGACAGGGTGTTCATCCTGAGCCCGGAACAGATTCGGACGGCGCGGATTGCCTTCGAGGATAAGGATGAAAAAGAAGGGGACAATAAACGGAGGAATTCACGGGAAAGGGGAGGATGAAATTGATTCGTTTCTTGCGAAGATACATGGGTCGCAGGCGGGAGGAACAGATCAAGGAATTGGTCAACGAAGTGGGGCGGGAGTTGGGAATGGAAGAGAAACCAGACCAACGGAATGCCGGCCGAGAAAAGGAAAAGGAGCAGGATCGCCCTTAAATCGCGCCATCATCTCCCCTGAATAACAGCCGGGGAAAAGCGATGATCCCGGTGGCTCAAAAACGCGGCCAGCCCCCTTTCGGTTTAGTTGATGGAATGGGCAATCCCCGTTCCCGATTCGTCACGCCCTTCGGGGGTTGTTGAAGGATCAAAAGGGACGTTTTTCATCAAGGCGCTACAGCTGCAAGGAAAAATTGATCGACCTGGCACTCCGAAAGGGGTGCTCTTTTTTGTGTCTGCAGGACGCATGCCCATTTTCACATGTCCGCAGTTTCCGCATTCGTCCTAGACGAATATACCTGTGATTAAGATCGGGATGAAAGGAAGGATAACGTGAAGAAGCGAAGGAGCGCCAAGCAGCATCCAAAGAGGAATCTCTTCCCGGACGAGCGGATTCTGGACATGTTGGACCGGATCGCGGATGAGGAACAGAACGAGCTGTTCCGTCGCAACAAGAAAACTGCGCAACGAAGTTCGGAATCGATCGGCCGGTCATCCGCTTGGCTAAAACCTGCAGAGGAGGCGAATATCTCCGGAGCGGAGGAAACCAAGGAACAAAAACCTTACTCCCGTGAACCCGGAGAGGCCAGCTCGACGCCGTCCGATCGCCGCTTGTTCATTTACACGGATCAATTGGCGAACAACGCCGTTACCAACGAGAAATTGGCCAATCGGTCCGTCGACGGTTCCAAAATTCAGTACGGGAGCATCAGCAGGGACCATTTGGCCGACTTCTCTGTGGATGAATCCAAATTGGCGGAAGGGGCGGTCATCGACGCCAAAATTGCGCCCGGATCGATCAAGGAGCATCATCTTGCCCCGGAATCGGTCAGCGGGGATCACATCCGGCGGGAGACCATCCAGGCGAAACATCTGAAGGAGAACAGCATACCGGGAGATCGTCTGACCGATCGTTCGATCCATGGAACCAAACTGAAGGAAGGCAGCATTCAGTCGCATCACTTGGCCGTCGGTCACGTTCAGGGCAAACACCTGGAAGATGAGACCATCACGGCGCAAAAGATCAAAAGCGGTTCCATCCTCTCGCGCCACTTGACCAACGACAGCGTGGATGGCACCAAGTTGGCCGACGAATCGGTATCCGCATCCAAATTGCAGAGGGGAGCCGTCACCTCCGAGAAATTGTCTCCCGGGTCCGTGAAATCGACACACCTCGCCCCTTCCTCCGTCAAAAAGGAACATCTGACGGACCGGGTCATCGAGAGCCGACACCTGATTGATGAAGCGGTCACCTCCTCAAAAATCGCCGCCAATTCGGTCGGAAAGGTTCATCTTCAGGAGCAGTCGGTATCCGGTGAACATCTCGTTTCCAAAAGCGTTCAGGAGAAGCATCTGGCCGACCGCTCGGTGACCCGCTCGAAGATCGCCGAGCGCGCCGTGGCCTCCGATGCGATCGACGACGGAGCCATCCAGGGTCGGCATATTGGTGACGGCGCCATCGGAGAACATCATCTGGAAGAGCGTTCCGTTGGCAGCAACCATCTCAAGGAGGGAGCCATCCGGGGTGAAAATCTGGCGGATAATTCCATCCCCGGCAGCAAGCTGGTCGATCGATCCATCACCACGTCGAAGATCGCTCCCGAATCGATATCCACCGACAAACTGGTCGACTATTCCGTCACAACCATCAAGTTGGGAGAAGGTGCCGTCACCTCAGGAAAACTGGCCCATGCGAGCGTGAAGGATTATCATCTGGAGAACGGTGCGGTCAGCGCCGACAAGCTGGCTTCCGAGAGCGTGTTGGGACACCATTTGACGGATTCGGCCGTCACCTCCGAGAAACTGGCTCTCAACAGCGTAATGAATCATCACTTGACGGACGAGGTCATCACCTCCGAAAAACTGGCCCCCGAAAGCGTGATGCGGCACCATCTGGCGGACGGGGCGATCAGTTCCGAAAAACTGATGCAGGATAGCGTGACGGAGCAGCATTTGGCGGACGGTGCGGTGAGCTCCGGGAAGCTGGCGCCGGAGAGCGTGACGGAGCAGCATCTGGCGGAAGGAGCGGTCAGCTCCGGGAAGTTGGCTCCCGAGAGCGTGATGCGGCACCATTTGGCGGACGGGGTGGTGAGCTCCGGGAAGCTGGCGCCGGAGAGCGTGACGGAACAGCACTTGGCGGACGGTGCGGTGAGCTCCGGGAAGCTGGCGCCGGAGAGCGTGACGGAGCAGCACTTGGCGGATGGTGCGGTGAGCTCCGGGAAAATGGCCGCCGGGAGCGTGACGGAGCAGCATCTGGCGGACGGTGCGGTGAGCTCCGAGAAACTGGTGCCGGAGAGCGTGACGGAGCAGCACCTGGCGGATGGTGCGGTCAGCTCCGGGAAGCTGGCGCCGGATAGCGTGACGGAGCAGCACTTGGCGGATGGTGCGGTGAGCTCCGGGAAGCTGGCCCCCGAGAGCGTGACGGAGCATCATCTGGCGGAAGGAGCGGTCAGTTCCGGGAAATTGGCTCCCGAGAGCGTGATGCGGCACCATTTGGCGGAAAGGGCGGTCAACTCGGCGAAGTTGGCTCCCGAGAGCGTGATGCGGCACCATTTGGTGGACGGAGCGGTCAGCTCCGGGAAGCTGGCCCCGGAAAGCGTCATGGAGCACCATTTGACGGACGGCGCCGTCACGTCTGCGAAGATCTCCGTCGGGAGCGTGACGGAAGAGCACCTGGCGGACGGAGCGGTCGGCTCCGGGAAACTGGCGCCGGAGAGCGTGACGGAAGAGCACCTGGCGGACGGTGCGGTGGGCTCCGGGAAGCTGGCGTCGGAGAGCGTGACGGAGCATCACCTGGCGGAAGGAGCGGTCAGTTCCGGGAAATTGGCTCCCGAGAGCGTGATGCGGCACCACTTGGCGGATCGGGCCGTCAGCTCCGGCAAACTGGCCCCCGAGAGCGTGATGAAACACCATTTGGTGGACGGAGCGGTCAGCTCCGGGAAGCTCGCCCCGGAAAGCGTCATGGAACACCATTTGGCGGAGGGTTCGGTCTCGTCCCGGCACATTGTTCAGGGCGCGATCTCATCCGAACATCTCTCTTCGCAGTGCGTCACCGGCGAGGCCCTGGCTGACTTGTCCGTGACCGGTGAAAAGATCGCCGACGGATCCATCGGGCCGGAAAAACTGAGTTTCCCGATCTTTTCCCAGCCGGTAATGCAGTGCGGAACCGCCGCCTTTTCCATCGCCGAGTACGAACGGGAAACCGAAGTGGAGGTGCCGCTGGATTTCCCCTTTGCCCATGAAGGATACGTGGTCGTGGCGATGACCGATCGGTCCGGGTGCTGGTCGGTTCTTCGGGAGAGAAGGGCGGCGTCTTTCACCCTGGTTGTGCAACGTGACGGCACCGTCGGATCGCGGGTGGAGGGTACAGTCTTCTGGATCGGAATGCACCACCGGCCGATCGGCGAAGCGCTTCAACCCGAGGAAACCGAACCGGTTTCGCCGACGGAGGAAGATGAACAGGAACAGGATGTGCTCCTGTTGAACGGAGGAGCAACGGAAGCCGCCGAAGACATCTCTTCGGATGAAGCGGTTTCCACGATTCAATCGATCGATCCTTCCGGCGAGACCGAGAAGGAAGATTGATCAACGGACAAAAGAAACCCTTTTTCCGTCATCGGCGGAAAAAGGGTTTCGTCATGAAACGCACTTTTCTCAGCGGTATGACGGAGTGCGCAGGTATGAGGCGATTTCAGCGATTTTTTCGTTGGCGGCGGTCAATACGGAGGAGGGAATGGGCTGGTCCCGTAAATTGCCCTTATTGCGGTGGATGGAAGGTCGGCCCAATCTCAGCAGGGTTTCGTCGGAGGAACCGGAGTTCGGATGAGGGGAATCGGTGGGGATGCGCAGGCGATAAACCGTTCCGGAGGCGACATCTTCAATCCGAATGTCATAAATGGGCGGATGCTGTTTCCGGCGAACAAATCCTTGGGATGTCAGCGTCTGATCGATCACCCGACGGGGACAGACGATACCCGTGATGCGCTTGGCCAGTAACCGCATGTCGCTCCTCCTTCAAAGGAATGGTTTCCCTACCCCTTTTCCCTTCCTGGACGAGATTAAATCGCATTTTTCATGAATTTCGGTAAATAAGGGGACGACTATTTTAATTTATGCGTCCATGGTTTACGATATGATCAGTGACGATGGGAGGGATTGCATTGAACCGAGCGGATCTTCACACGCATACCACGGCTTCCGACGGATTATATTCTCCGGAGGAGCTGGTGCGCGCGGCCCGGGAAGCCGGGTTGGCCGCCGTCGCCGTGACGGATCACGACACGGTGGCCGGGGTGGAGCAAGCGATGAGGGCGGGCGAGAAATGGGGGATCGATGTGATCCCCGGCGTGGAAATCAGTTCCCTCGCGGAGGGAAAGGAGATCCACGTGCTCGGTTATTTTCCGAAGGGAAAAATCGATCAGGAGTTCGTGGAGAAGCTTCGCTCGCTTCGGGAAGTCCGCCGAAAGCGGAATGAAATGATCGTGGAAAAGTTGAGGGAGCTGGGGATCCCGATCACGATGGAGGAAGTGATGGCCAAGAAGCGGGGACAATCGCCGGAGGCGAACGTGGGCAGACCTCATATCGCGGAGGTGCTGGTCGACAAGGGCTTCGCATCATCGATCGATGATGCCTTTCATCGCTTCCTGGGGAAAGGCGGAGCGGCCTACTGCACACCGCGCCGCATTTCCCCCGTCGAGGCAATCGGTTGGATCTCCGAGGCGGGAGGGGTTCCCGTTTTGGCCCATCCGGGAATTTATGAGGACGATGAATTGGTTGAGACGCTGATTCAAAACGGCCTCGCGGGACTGGAGGTTTATCATCCGGATCATGACCCGGATGCGGAACGCCGTTATGAAGCGTTGGCCGTAAAGCACCGACTGATCATGACAGGGGGTTCCGATTTCCACGGGGAACGCCACGGCATCCCCTATCACGGCCCCCTCGGAAGCCGCACCATTGAATGGAATGGCTTGGAAGCCCTATTCGTCCTGAAACGGTGAAAATGATTCCACCGGCAAACGCTTGGACATTTTCAGGTGGGGGATACCGGCGTCCATAAAGGGAGCACCCTGAACCCGGTACCCCAATTTTTCGTAAAAGGGGACCGCGTGGTCCTGGGAGTGCAGGATGATTTCCGAAACTCCCGATTGGGCGGCGTAACGTTCGATCCGTTCCATCAGCACGCGTCCGATTCCCCGCCCCCGGTATCGGGAGAGGACGGCCACCCTTTCCACCTTGCCTACCTTTGGCGCGATGAGACGGAATCGGGCGGTTCCCACAACGGTATCCGAAACATAAACTAGAAAATGGGAAGCGGTGGCATCCCACTCATCTTGCTCCAGCGATTCCGGGACTTGCTGTTCTTTTACGAAGACGTCCCGACGCAGGGCGAGGGCGGCGTTCTTTTCCTCTTCCTTTTCGGCCTTGATGATGCGGATCTCCATGTAGCCCGTCCCTCCCGGTGCCTGTTTCCCTTTTTAGGGAGTTGTGATCAGTTTCTTCCCCTGAGCAGGAAGCTTTGATAGACGGTCCAGGACTCGTTTTCCAGCTGATACAGCAGGTGAAACCGGTCGACGATGCTCGTCAGGTCGAATTTTTTCATGCGAAGGCTGCCGTAGACGTCGTGCAGCTCATCGTTGGACAGATCCTGCCCGATGGTCAGGTGCGGGGTGTAATCGAACCGGCGTTCGTGGTAGATGGGGTCCGAGTTGATTTTTTCATGAAGCCTGGTCACCGGTTCGCCGTCGGTCAAAGCCAGATAAATGACGTTGTTGATGGGATGGAAAGTGCCGACCTTGTGAAAATGGATGGTAAAAGGTGCGGTTTCTTCGGCGACCCGTTCCAGGTGTTTCACGACTTGGGGCAATTGTTCATCCTCAAGCTCAAAGGCTTCCTTCAGGGTGATGTGCGGCTGGATCAGCGTGTAGCGGGGATCGTAACGTTTCCGGAACGAGTTGGCCACATCCTGCACCTTTTTTTGCGGAAAAATGGCGACTCCGTATTTCATAAAATTCCTCCTTCATGACTTCATGATAAGATAAGCTGAAAAAACACCGTCGGGGTGCGGAGGGGGTGTACCGCCAAAGCTCCGCATGACAATTACTAAAGCGGCGGCACACCCCCTTCAGCTGTCTTCCGTCCTTGAGAGCGGGTCGCCGACAGAAAAAAGGCAATCATTCTTATTATACCCCGACCAGTTGGAGGGATAAAGAGCAGATGCCTCCGGACATTTCCGATCCGAATTGTGGTATCATGAAGGGGATCCTTCCCAAAAATTCACATGGCAGTGGAAAAGGAGTGAATCGGATGGAAAGAAGACGGGTTCACAGCCGGGAAGTGAAAGAGGCCGCATTGAAACGGCTGCGCGAACGGGGGGTGACGATCGAAGAGATTGCGGAGATCGTCTACCGGATGCAGGCGCCCTACTGTGATTATTTGACCTTGGATCACTGCGTCGAGAGCGTGCTGGCGGTCTTGGAGAAAAGGGAGATCCAGCACGCCATTCTCGTCGGTATTGAATTGGATCAATTGGCGGAAAAAAAGCGATTGTCCGAACCCCTCCAATCGCTCGTCGAAGGGGACGAAGGGTTGTTCGGCTGCGATGAGACCCTGGCGTTGGGATCGGTTTTCGGCTACGGCAGCATTGCCGTCACGACTTTCGGCCATCTGGACAAACAGAAGATCGGAGTCATCGGCCGGTTGGACAACAAGAAGAACGGGAAGGTCCATACGTTTTTGGATGACCTGGTGGCTAGCATCGCCGCTTCGGCATCCAGCCGGTTGGCCCACCGGTTGAGGGACGAACAGGAGCAGTCGGACGCGGAGAAATTGAAGGATATCAGTGCGGGATGACCCCCCGCGCGGGAAAATGAGGGACTGCGGGAGTGCATTCGTTTCATAAAAGTGCTTGGGCCCGGGCGGCATGAAACCGGCATCGGGTAGATACACTATTTCGTGGAGAAAACGGATTCCGTTCATCCCGAAGGAGTGGAGATCATGAGCTGCTGGATTTACTGGGCCAAACTGTACGATTCCCGCTTTCAAGCCCGATGTCTGGCCGCGCGGATGATGGAGGACTGGTGGGTTTACGGGTATGACAGCCCGGCGGAAGTGGAGGTGTTTCGTTCAAAGGGCGGACGTTACGGGGTTCGTTACATCTGGCGAAAGGATGAAAAAGGAAGCAAAAAAAATTAAAAATACCCCTTGCATTGTTCGGCGACATGTTGTATATTTATAGCTGTCCTCACTTGAAGCCATCGACGCGGGGTGGAGCAGTCGGTAGCTCGTCGGGCTCATAACCCGAAGGTCGCAGGTTCAAGTCCTGCCCCCGCAACCAAATGAAACGAGGAAAACGGGCGTTCAGCCCGATTCCATGGAGCTGTGGTGTAGAGGCCTAACATGCCTGCCTGTCACGCAGGAGATCGCGGGTTCGAATCCCGTCAGCTCCGCCAGGATGTGGGCCTATAGCTCAGTTGGTAGAGCGGTCGGCTCATAACCGATTGGTCACAGGTTCGAGTCCTGTTGGGCCCACCATGATCCACCGTTTTGGGCAGTTAGCTCAGAGGGAGAGCGCTTCCTTGACACGGAAGAGGCCATAGGTTCGATTCCTATACTGCCCACCACAAAAAAGCACCTCGCTTGCGAGGTGCTTTTGCTTTTTTCGTTATCCGGTCTTTCACGCCTGTTTTTGGATGGGGGTTTCTGGTCGGTACATCCCGACTGTGTTAAAATGAGATGGATAAAACTCGGGTAAGGAGATACCCATGGGAAGACCTACTTTACTCGTTGCGGTGGCGATCCTCAGCGTTTTTCTGTGGATGTTTGTTCCGTTTAACCTTTTGAATCAGCACCTGCCCTGGCTTCGCACACCGGAGAAGCCGCAGGAGCAGACGGCTTCCCCTCCCCGTCCGGCGCCCTCCAAAAAGGCGGAGAAGTTGTCGGCGAAAGTGGAGGTTCCCTTCCGGAAGGAAGACGGAGTCATCACCTTCCGGCTGTCCGACCTGAAGGAAAAGTTGCGGATCGATTACGATTATGACGCCAAGGAAGGGCTTCTCACGATCCGCCAAGGAAAGGTCCACCTGACCATGTTGAGGGAAACGCCGGTTTTGAGCCGAAACGGCGTTTATTTACCCGTCGAGGCGTATCCCATCATCCGTAAAGGAGAAATACGGATCCCCTCCGTCGTGGTGGAAGAGGGATTGGGCAGGCAGGTGGAGATTCGCGATGAATATGCACTGATCGAACAAAACGCTTCGGTCCCGGTCATGGCGGAACCCAAGCGACTTGAAGTCCCCAAGGGTGACGCTCGGGGGCTGATCGATTACCTCTCCTTTCTGGACACGCCGATTCGGGGGGCTCGGGTAAGCACGAAGGATTCCCACCTTCCCGGCGCCCCGCGTCCCTACCGGAACGGAGTTCATGAGGGGCTGGATTATTTCAGCTGGACCAGCAGGATATCCATCGATTCCCGGACTCCGGTGATTGCGGTGGCGGATGGGGTGGTTGTCCGCGCCGACCACGACTATCAGGAGATGTCGGAGGCGGAGCGGAACCGCTATCTTCAGATCGGCTCTCAAAACGGGGGGCAGACGCCGCAATACATCCTCGACAAGATGCGCGGACGGTCCGTATGGATCCAGCACGAAAAGGGGGTCCTCTCCCGGTATTGCCACTTAAGCCGCATTCACGGCGACATCACCGTTGGGAAAAAGGTGAAAAAGGGAGAAGTCGTCGGTTATGTGGGAAACTCGGGCACCAGCGACGGGGCCAAGCGCAGCAACGCGGGGATGCACCTTCACCTGGACCTGTTCATCTACGGCGAGTGGCTTTGGGATGACTTCACCCCCGCCGAGCGTCGCCACATTCTCCAGAGCATCCTGGACCGGTAGGTCAGATGCGGTGCCCGCCGATTTTGCCGGCCCGGTCGACGAACACGCTGGCTCCGGTGAGGGAGCGGGCCCAGAAGATGCTGGTCGTTCCGAACCGGTTGCGGATGGCGTCGATGGCCTCCGCCAACCGTTGCTCCCTTTCCCGTTTCCCGAACAGGTCCAGCTGCATCACCCGGTCGGAGGACAGGTTGCTCAGGGTGATTCCGATCAGGCGAACGGGCCGGTGATCCCAGTGACGCCGGAGCAGAACCTCGGCCGCTTCAAACACTTTTCGGCCGATGTTCGTGGGTTCGGAAAGGGTGAGGGAGCGGTGGACGGAACCAAAATCGAAGCTTCGGAGGGTGAGGGAGACCGTCCGGCCCGTATAGCCGGCCTTGCGGGCCCGGGCGGCCACTTCCTCCGCCAGTTCGCGCAGGACGGTCCGAAGGTCGCTCACCTTCGTGTAATCCCTCGGAAGGGTGAATTGATGTCCGATGGACCGGTTTTTATCCAGGCTGCAGGGATCGACCGGGCTGGAATCGACGCCCCGTGCCGAGCAGTGAAGAACCCGGCCGATGATGCCGAATCGCCGTTCAAGCATCGCAGGATCCGCTTGAGCCAGATCTCCGATGGTGCGGATGCCCATTCGCTGCAGGTGTCGGGAGATCCTCGGACCGACTCCGAACAACCGGATGACCGGAAGGGGCCACAACCGTTTTGGAACGTCTCGTTCCGTCAGGACGGTGAGCCCGTCCGGTTTTTTCATTTCAGCGGCCATTTTGGCCAACAATTTGTTGGGGCCCACACCGACGGAACAACGGATCCCCGTCTCCCGCAGGATTCGTTCCTTGATGCGGCGGGCCGCCTGGATTCCGTCCCCGAACAGCTTTTCGCACCCGGTGAGTTCCACAAAGGCCTCATCGACGGAAAACGGCTCCACGAGCGGGGAGAACTGGTGTAAAATGTCCACGATCTGCGATGACACGCGGAGATAGGTGGCCATGCGGGGAGGAACCAGCTCGGCCGGGGGACAAAGCCTTTTCGCTTCGAACACGGGCATTCCGGTTTCCACTCCGTATTCCTTTGCCTCGTAGGAAGCGGCCAGCACGATGCCGTGCCTCCGCGAGGGATCGCCGCACACGATGATCGGACGGTTTCGCAAGGAAGGGTTGAGGGCTTGCTCCACACTGGCGTAAAAGGCGTTCATATCCGCCAACAGAACGGTCCGCCTCCGCTCCATACCTCGCCACACCTCCGAACAAACGTTCCTAATATAGGATATCCGCTTTTGGCGCGGATGAGAAGAGGAATATTTTTACAAGGGAGGGGAGGCATGGGCTGATTTAACCGAATAATCGAAAAAAAAGAAGCGACGGGCTGAGGTCGCCCGTCGCCGGGGAAGCGGCTGAAGGGTTTCCCGGATCATTTTCGGGGGTAAAAATACATAATCCGACCGTTAAACAGGCGGAGTTCCCCCTGGAACGCCTTGGCGAGATAGCGGCAAAATTCATTGGCCTTCGACTTATCTCCGTGGGTGGCGCCCGGAGGAATGAGGATTTGAATGGTATGGCGGCCTCCCTTTTCGGCGGGTTCCTGCTTCACTCCGATGAGCAAGCCGCGGTACATCTTGGGATCTTTTCCCTTGAGGACCAGCCAGCTGTTTTCGTTTTCCGTCCGTTCCTCCACCGTATAGGGAAAGGCGGCCTCCTCATAAGTCCAGCCCAGCTGGCGCCCGGTGCGGGAAGCCATGTCGACGTACCGGTCCAACTGTTCCTTGACGTCTTTCAGGGAAACCTCCGTCTGCGTCGAATTTTCCACCAACCGTATCCATGCGCGGTTGTCCATGTTTTCCACCTCTGATTTGTAGAAAAAGTCCCTTTTTGCTTTGGGCCGGCTGCCCCTTTTCATCTTAACACTTGGATGGATTCCATTACAATCGGGGCGGGTATGGAATGTAAGAGAGGTTTCGTTGACGAGTCGATTCCAATCATATAAATATTATGAAAATATGTTGTTCGGTTGTTCGGCATGTGATACACTGAGAAAACATCCGGAGGAGTCGATGGGGGATGGATCCGATGCGCAAGGCGGACCTCATGGATGAAATCCGCTCGAAGATCGGCGTCATGGCGGACAAGTTGGAAGGGGATATCGAGGCCTTATACAGGTATGTGATTGAGACCCTGTATGAGCACGTTTCCACCTATCGTTACGTCGGCATCTACCTCACCCGGGGATATGAATTTGTGCGTTTTCATTATGCCGGTTACAGTTCACACCCCCCCGTGATCCGGTTTGGACAGGGATTGCACAGCTTGACGGCTGCCCGGGGCAAACTGGTTCGGGAGCGGGTCGGCCGGTGGACGGAAGTGCTGGTGCCCTTCTACAAAGGGCATCATCTGATCGGAGAACTGGTCGTCATCGGGGAGCCGGAGGACGGCATCGACGAGGAAGATCTCGCTTTGTTCCGAGAAATCGCCTCCCTGCTGGAAGCGAAGGTGAAGGAATGCAATTCTTCGAGGGATGATTGAACGTTTGGGCGTATGAAAAATGGGGTAAAGAAATGAGACGCTGATTTCTTGGATGAGCCGATATCACATACAGGAAAGTGAGGGTGATTTGACGAGAAGAAACTTCAGCGCGAAGGGGGATTGCTGATGAGCCACTACGAGCGCCTGTACGATGAGTCCGAAAAGGTGAAGGTCCGTTTCGTGGGTTTTGTTTCCGAGCACGGACGTTACGATTTCGGGATCATCTATACCAAGATGTTTTTCGGAAAGCCCCTGGTGGTCTGCATGCAGACCGGGCGGTCGTCGCTCCTTTCCCTGGAGGACGCGGAAAACCTGGAATATCTCCAGCGGGTGTACAATTTGCGGTCCCGCGAGGAAGCGGAGGAGTTGTCCGTTTTCCTCCGCACCAATCTCCCGGCGCTGACGATGGAGTCCGAATCGGAGATGTGAGATGCCGGGATGAAGCCGGGTGAATCGATTTTCCCGCCGAATCGGAAAGGCGCGGAATCCGGAAGGAGACCGTGCCGGCGACCGGGTGAATCGATTCACCCTTTTTTTGTTTTTTTATGGGGGATATGATCTTAATCGACCCCTGTTGACGATTATGGTATAACTTATTATACTATAAGTGTCATACCAATTAAAGCGCTTTCAGTCAAGCTTCCGGGAGAGGAGACGAAAGTACGATGGAAGTGATCGTCTGCCAAAGCTGTGATGAGATCATCGATTACCTGGAGACGGAAAAGGCCGGAGTTCTGTACGGAAAGTGCCCGGGGTGCAAGGAAGAGAATTCGATGGAAGAGCGTTGACAAACCTTTTCATGTAAGGAAATCGGCCATCCCCATACAAAAAAACCCGTGTCCGGAAAAGACGCGGGTTGAACCCCAGAGGGGGTTTTTTATTTTGTGCTATTCTTTGTCCTATTCGTCGATGACGCGGATCATCCGGATTTCCGGGTCTTCCGGTCCCTGGACAGGGAGTCCCACCCGCATGTGTTCCCGGATGTAGTTGATGTTGGTGCGGGTGATTCGCTCTCCCGGAAGGAGAACCGGTATGCCGGGAGGGTAAATCATGATGAATTCGGCGATGATTCTTCCGGCGGATTCATCGAAGGGAACCGTGGTGGTTTTCGCGTAGAAGGCGTCCCGCGGAGAAAGGACCAGTTCAGGGATATCCGGCAAGCGGATGCTGATCCGGTTCCTTCGGCCTGCTGTGTAGTATTCTCTGGAAAGTTCCGCAAGCGCCCGGACCAGGGTGTCGATCGTCTCCGGGGTGTCCCCCGGGGTGATAATGCAGAGGATGTTGTAGAGATCGCTCAATTCCACCTCGATGTTCCAGCGGCTCCTGAGCCACTTTTCCGCATCGTATCCGTTAATTCCCAGTCCTTTCAGGTGGATGGTCAATTTGGTTTCATCCAGGTCGTAAACGGCGTCGCTCCCCAGGATTTCCCTGCCGACGCAATTGAGGCCGGGGATGGCATTGATTCGCTCCCGGGCCAGGGCGGCGAGAGAGAGGGTTCGGTCCAGCATTTCCTTCCCGCGCGTGGCCAGATGCCGCCGGGCGGCATCGAGGGATGCCAGGAGAAGATACGACGTGGATGTGGTGGTCAGCATGCTGATGATCGACTGTACCCGCCGCGGGTTGACCCGCTGAGACCGGATGTTGAGGATGGAACTTTGCGTGAGGGATCCGCCCAGCTTGTGCATGCTGGTGGCCGCCATATCCGCTCCGGCCTGCATGGCGGACAGGGGCAGCCGTTCGTGAAAGTGGGTGTGGACCCCGTGGGCTTCATCCACCAAAACGGGGATGTTCCATCGATGAACCGTCTCGACGATTTCCGCCAAATTTCCGGCAATCCCGTAGTAGGTGGGATTGATGAGAAGAACCGCTTTGGCATCCGGGTGCGTCCGCAGGGTTCGTTCCACGTCCTGGACGGTGACGCCGTGGGCGATGCCCAGCTGCTCGTCCATCACCGGATGAACGAACACGGGATGCCCCCCGGCCAAGATGATGGCGGTCAATACCGATTTGTGCACGTTACGCGGAACGATGATCTTGTCGCCGGGCGAACAGACGGAAAGGACCATCGTCATGATCGCTCCGCTGGTGCCCTGGACGGAAAAAAAGGTGTGATCCGCCCCGAAGGCTTCGGCCGCGAGCTTTTGCGCCTCCTGAATGGGACCGTGGGGATGGTGCAAATCATCCAGCGGTGCGATGTTGATCAAATCGATGGACAGGGCGCGCTCTCCCATGAAATCGCGAAACTCCGGGTCCATCCCCTGTCCCTTTTTGTGTCCGGGAATGTGGAATTGAAGGGGGTTTCTTGCTGCATGTTCTTTCAGCCGCGTAAACAGTGGCGTGAGTTGTTGCCGATTGTTCAAGGGTGTTTCCGCCTGCCTTTCCAGAATTAACGACAATAAGTATATCAGATGCCCGGAGAGATCAAAAGGCATAATCGGCCCCTGGGATGCCGGAAAAATCCGCCTTTAAAGCGGACGGGGAGGGCGGGTCAAAACCCGATCGGATTTCCGAATGTTTTTGCAAGGGAATTTCGGGGAAAGAAACATGATGTAACACCTCGTCGGCATTGATTGGGACAGTTTTCTCGGATCTCGGCAAAAAATGAGGCCGGTTCCCCCTTCGACCTGTTGAAAAACATGGTTTATTTCGATAAGCTTAGCTTGACAGGGAGCGGCTGAAACCGCTGTCCGCCGAAAAACGCGGAGGTCTGTTATATATCAAAGTCGGAGGAAGGTGAAACAGACCATGACAGAATTGACCTGGAAAGTGGGCGGTGCCCAAGGGGAGGGGATTGACAGCACCGGCGAGATTTTCGCCATGGCGCTGAACCGGCGGGGACATTACGTCTTTGCCTACCGTCACTTCATGTCCCTGATCAAGGGAGGACACACCAATTACAAGGTTCGCGTCACTCCCCGGAAGACGGGATATCACGGAGACGGGTTGGATATTCTGATCGCTTTCGATCAGCGGACAGTGGACGAAAACGGCTGGGAGCTGAATGAGGGGGCGGCTCTCATTTACGACTCGAGCCGGATTCGGTCGCTCAAGGCCCCGGAGGGAAAGAACATCCGCCTCTGCCCGGTTCCGGTGACGGAGATGGCCAAGGAAGTGGGCAGCCCGATCATGAAAAACATGATCGCTTGCGGCGTGTCCGCCGGTTTGGTCGGTCTTTCGCCGGATGCCTTCGATTCATTGATTGAGGATCGTTTCGGCAAAAAAGGGGAGCAGGTGGTTGCAAAGAACAAGGAGGCCGTGCAGAAGGGATACGACTATGCCCTCGCCCATTTCGGCCAGCTGAAGGAGCTGCCGGATCCGGAACCCGAGGAAGACGGGGGAGGACACCTTTACCTCTCCGGAAACGAGGCCGTCGCGTTGGGGGCGTTGGCTGCCGGATGCCGTTTTCTCGCCGCTTATCCGATCACGCCGGCGACGGAGATCATGTATGCGGCGCTGGCTCACTTCCCCCGGTTCGGCGGGAAAGTGATCCAGGCGGAGGATGAGATCGCTGCCTGCATCATGGCGATCGGCGCCAACTATGCGGGCGTGCGGGCGATGACTTCCACTTCCGGCCCGGGCATTTCCCTCATGCAGGAGGCGATCGGCCTGTCCGGCATCACCGAGACTCCGCTGGTCGTGGTGGATGTGATGCGGGGCGGTCCGGGAACCGGTTTGCCGACCAAGACGGAGCAGTCCGACCTGAATGAATTGTTGCACGGTTCCCACGGGGAGATTCCTCGGATCGTACTGACCCCCACCACCGTGGAGGAGTGCTTCCGATACACCGCCGAAGCCTTTAACCTGGCGGAGAAGTATCAATGTCCCGTGATCGTGGCCACCGACATGTTCCTGGGCATGTCCAAGCAATCGGTGCCCGTGAAAGCGATTGATTTCTCGTCGGTCCGCATCGATCGCGGCGAGTTGATTTCCGATGAAGAGCTGGCCCAGTTGGCTCCGGGGGCATATCGCCGCTACACCGTGACCGAGTCGGGAATTTCCAAACGCTCGATTCCGGGTCAGAAAAACGGCCGCTTCGTCGCTTTGAGCAACGAGCACGATGACGGTGCCATCGAGGAGATCGAGGATCCCCGGACCCGGGTGGAGCAGATGAGTAAGCGCTTGCGCAAGTTGAAGGGATTTGACGCGGATGCCATCGGATACAGCTACGACGGCCCGGAAACCACCGAATGGACGCTGGTCGGTTTCGGATCCACCGCCGCCCAGATTCGAGAGGCCGTCGAAGTCCTGCGCAGCAAGGGAATCCGGACGGGACACCTGCAGCTCCGGGTGTTGAATCCCTTCCCGGATGCTTCGGTGAAACGAGTTCTTGAGGGAGCGGAGCGCATTCTGGTGGTGGAGAACAACGCCACCGGCCAGCTCGCCGAACGGATCCGCGCCCGGGTCGGGTTCCACGACAAAATCGTCAGCTGCCTGAAGTTCAGCGGAGATCCCTTCACGGTGAAGGAGATCCTCGGGCATGTTCATCAGGAGGAAGGGGTGACGGCGTGATGGCGACCATCAAGGATTTCCGAACGAACAATCGACCCACCTGGTGTCCCGGGTGCGGCGACTACGCGGTGTTGTCTTCCCTGCAAAAGGCTTGTGCCGACCTGGGGTTGGCTCCGGAGGAAGTGGTTCTGGTTTCGGGGATCGGATGTTCGGGGAAAATCTCCCAACACTTCGGTTCCTACGGTTTCCACAGCCTCCACGGGCGGGCATTGCCAACGGCGACGGGGGTGAAACTGGCCAACCAGGACCTCACGGTGATCGCCGCCGGGGGAGACGGCGACGGATACGGGATCGGGATGGGGCACTTCGTCCACGCGGTGCGGCGCAACATCGACCTGACCTACATCGTGATGGACAACCACATCTACGGTCTGACCACCGGACAGCTTTCCCCGACCAGCGAACGAGGGTTCAAGTCGAAGACTTCGCCGCAGGGTTCCGCGGAGGAGCCGGTCAAGGCGGTGGAAACCGCCATTGTCAACGGCGCCAGCTTTGTGGCTCAGGCCTTTTCCGGAGATGTAAAGCAGATGACGCGCCTTTTCGAAGAAGCGATCCGCCATCGCGGTTTCGCCTTGGTCAACTGCTTCAGCCCGTGCGTCACCTTCAACAAGGTGAACACCTATGACTGGTTCAAGGAAACGCTGGTCAATCTGGACGAACGGGAGGATTACGATCCGACCGATCGGGAAGGAGCCCTTCGCCTCCTGCATGAAACGAAAGGAGTGGTCACCGGGGTCCTGTATAAACAGGAACGCCCCGTCTTCCACGAGGAGATGATCGGGGCGAGCGAGGTGGCTACGGCCAAGGTGGATCTCCGACTGAAGGAGGAAGACGCACAGGCCCTGCTGCAGAGCTATCGCTGATCGAGAGCACCCAAGATCTCCCGCCTTCGGGCGGGTTTTTCTTTTTTTGTCCGGCAGGGCCTGTTATATAATTTATGTTTATATTATATTATTGTTATAATACAACATCAAACAAAAGGTGCGAATGGCCAAAGAATTTCCGTGACCGGATGTTTCCGGCTCCGGAAGTTTCCCATCCAATCCTCATCCGGATACCGAAAGGAAATCGGAGATGGAGATGGCGGAGGAATCGGAAATGAAAAAGGTTTTTCTGGCCCGGGTGTTTCACCGGGAATCGATGCAGGGGAATTTGACGGGGGTGGTGGTTTGTCCCGAGCCGCCCAGTCCCGGGGACTGCCGGTATATCGCCCGTCGGCTGGGATTTCCGGACACCTGTTTCGTCTGGAGGGGCGAATCGGGAAATTGGATTCACCGGACGTTTTCCCCCTTCGAGGAGCTGTCTTTCTGCACCCAGACCCTCCTGGCCGGGGCGGCGACGCTGCAGGAAATGGCGGGGCCGGGGGGTTGCTCCTTTGAAACGGCGGTCGGTGCGGCGGTGGTGCACCGGGACGAAGGTCTTTATTGGATCCGTCAGGAGGTGGAGGCGGCCCGTCCGCTGGAGGACCGATCCGTCCTCTCCCGGCTGGGACTGGGGGAGGGGCTTCTGGCCGGGGAACCAGCCGTCACCGGCGGAGCCCGGCCGCGGCTGTACATCCCCCTTCCTTCCCCGGACGCTCTGTATCGGTTGACCTTATCGCCGGAAACCGTCTTGAAGATTTGCCGGGAGCAAGGTTTAAAAGGGCTTTGCTTTTTTGCCGTGGTGGATGGGGGGCTCATCGCTTTGCGGGTCTTCACCACTTCCCTGGGGGGAGGCGAAGATGCGGCGACCGGAGGGGCGGCTCTCGGATTGATCGGTTACCACCGGTTTCGGCCGTTGGGTTTGTCCGGGCGGGTGCGGGTGGAGCAGGGGCAGGCGGAAACGGAAAAAAGGGGATGCCTCCGGCTCCGGTGGAGCCCCGCCTCCCCGTCGGTGTGGCTGGGGAGTCCGGTGGACGTGTTGGTGCGGGGAACTCTTGTCGAGTCGGATTGATCGGAAAAGCCCATCGATGGACGGCGCAGATTCCGGATGAGAAAAACCCGCTGTTGGAGCGGGTTTTTCTCGCTCTTGCCTCTCCGGAAAGCGTGACGAGGGACAGTTTCCGGCGCGGGTTCGCAGGAAATCCCTGTTTCGCTTCCGCGAGGGCATTTTTTCGATTATCCTCCCGGGTGCACCCCTACTTTCGCGGCGAGCCGGTAGAGGGGAAGAAGTTTGTCGATGGTCTCTTCAATGGTGTTTACGAGTCGGTCCGGGTCTCCCACCACCGGGTCGTTGCGGTCCAGGTGGATGCCGCACAGGAATTCCGCCTTCTTTACGGTTTCCAACCGGTCCAAGCGCTGCCGCACCTGGTCGAGGGACAGGTCCCCCTTCCGAACCGCATCCGGCTTCGTGTGATCATCCGACAGCAGGAAATGGTCGGGAATCGACGGCCAGATTTCATTCAGCCGTTCTTTCAGATTGCGGGCGAAGGCCCCCTTGTCCGGGGACTCATAAATCAGGGCGAACACAATGAACAGATGGGTTTGCCACAGACCCGTCTGAAAATGGGGATGAGCTTTGTAGCCCCGCTTGTTGGTTGCCCAGGCCACCCAGGTGTCATCCGGGGGATGAACGGTCCGCCGGGCATGTTTGGCCACGTGCGCGTAGACCGGTTCCCCGAGCCGGGAGGACAGGAAGGGAACCACGGTTTCCCCGATCGCTTCCAGTTTCGGACGGACGCGCTCCTTCAGGGCCGCCATCCGGGAGTCGAGACCGGGGATGGTGAATACATCGAAATCTTCCTCGGTGAAACCGACCGGTTTCATGGATTTTCACCTGCCAAGCGCTTTTCTTCATTCTAGCATAAAGGAAGACGGGACCCAAAAAGCAGAACGGAAAGGCATGTATGGTGTGAGGTTGGGGGAAAGGGGCCGTTACCTTCTTTGAGAATTGAACGTATTGTGGAAGAAAGAGTTCCCGTTCCTCCGTCGAGAGGAAGAGGCTCCTCGGGAATCGGAAAAGCGGGTATGTCATTTTCCCCGTCTTCGGGCTGCCGGCACCCGTTTTGGCGAGCAGGGGTTTATTTTGATCATCAGGGGGGCATCCTGTATCCAGAATCGGTCATGGAAAATGATGGAGATGGCGGTCCCGATCCGGGTTGGCACCAAACCATGAAAAAGGGGTGCAGCGGAACTGTGGAAGAGGTGATTAAAGCGTACAAGTGCCGGGAGCCGGAGAAACGGATCCCCGTTCTCCGACTGGAGCTGGATTACGAGCTGGCCCTGCTGTACGAAGCTTTGATTGAAAACAACACCCATCGCATAGATCAGTGCAAGGCACGCCTGGAGGAACTTCGCCGGGAAATGTTGATGCTGGAAGCCCTGTAGGCAGCTGTTGCTTCATGGAACCGGCCTCTCGGAAAAAAGGATTGGGAAACATCGTGTCGAAGGTTGAAGTGTATCTCGCAAGAGGTGCACTTTTTTCTGTTGCGGTGAAAAATGGGAAGAGGAGGCCGGAACTTTGGAGTGGAAAGTGACCCAGGAATCGTTGCCCCAATTGGCTGTCGACGGGGTCGTCGTCCTGCACACCGAAGGCGGCAAGACCGTTCGCGAAGATGCGAGGGCAGTGGACGAGGTGTTGGATTTCCGGATTTCCCGATTGATTGCGGATGGAGAGATCACCGGAAAATACGGGGAAATCACCCTGCTGCACACATGGGACAAGATTCCCGCCAAACGGGTTTTTGTTCTGGGAATGGGGAAGGAAAAGGAGCTGGATGTGGACCGTCTGCGCAATGGGCTTGCTGCCGTCGCCCGGAAGGCGGTGGAACGGGGGTTGAAGCATCTGGGAATTGCCTTGCCCGAGTCCCTCGCGGAGGGAAAAAACGCTTCCGATCTCGTTCAGGCGGCAGTGGAGGGCGTGGAGCTCGGGGCGTATACTTACGAGGGATACAAGGAGGAAAACAAGGAAGCGTCCCTATCCACCGTTTTCCTCTCCCTCTCAGGCTTGTCCCCGTCCGGAGCGGATGCCGGCCTGGTGCGGGGGAGGGTGTTTGCCCGCGCCACCAACTTGGCCCGCACCTGGGTCAACGAGCCGGCGAATCTGCTCACCCCTGCAGCCTTGGCGGAGCGGGCCGCGGACGTGGCGAAGCGGCACGGTCTAGAGGTGGAGATTCTGGATGAAAACCGGCTTGAAGAGATGAACATGGGCGCGCTGTTGGCCGTTTCCCGGGGAAGCGAAAATCCTCCTCGAATGATCGTCCTTTCCTATATCGGAGCGCCGGAGAGCAAAGAGGTGCTGGGACTGGTGGGCAAAGGCATCACCTTTGACAGCGGAGGCATTCAGGTGAAGCCTGCCAAGTCCATGAACCGGATGAAGGAGGATATGGCCGGTGCCGCCGCGGTGATCGCCGCGATGGAGGGAATCGGCTCCCTCAAGCCCCACAGCAATGTGGTCGCGGTGGTTCCGACCTGTGAGAACTTGGTGGACGGAAGGGGATTTCGACCGGGGGACGTGATCCGGTCTTTCAGCGGGAAGACCATCGAAATCGAGAATACCGATGCAGAGGGAAGGCTGATCCTGGCCGACGCTCTCGCCTACGCCCGTCGGCTGGGCGCGACCCGTTTGGTGGACGTCGCCACCCTCACGGGAGCGGTGGTGGTTGCCTTGGGCAGGGAAGTGACGGGTCTGATGACCAATGACGCCTCCTGGGGCGAGGAAGTGAAAATCTCCGCCCGCCTGGCCGGAGAGAGGGTGTGGGAGCTTCCCCTGGTTCAGGAGTACGAGGAATGGTTGCGCAGTTCGGTGGCCGATTTGAGAAACCACGGCGGAATCTCTGAAGCCGGGGCGATTCAGGGGGCGATGTTCCTCAAACAGTTTGTCGGTGAGACACCATGGGTTCACCTGGATATCGCGGGAACCACCTATTCCCGAAAGGCACGGGGCATTCACAGCGAAGGAGGAACGGGGGTCGGCGTCCGCACGCTGATCCAGTTGGCCATCCGCTTCGCCGGCCATTGAGCTTTTGAACCCTGCAAAGATTCTTGCGAACCATCTGGAGAAGGGGATGCACGATGAAAATTGTCCGATACGAGCATCGAGGAACTGTCGGTTACGGAGTGTGGCGCGAGGGGATGATCCATCCGGTGGAGGGCCGGCTGTTCGATTCCTTCGCCGAAACGGGGGAGCGCCTTCCGGAGGGCGATGTTCGACTGCTCTCTCCCCTGGTTCCCAACAAATTGATCGCCATCGGGCTCAACTACCGGGAACATGCCCGGGAGCAGGGCAAGCCCCTGCCGGAGGAACCGTTGATGTTCATGGTATCCCCCACCGCCGTCGTCGGCCCCGGCGAGGCCATCCGCCTTCCCAACCTGGAGGATCGAATCGATCATGAGGCGGAATTGGCGATCGTGATCGGCAGGAGAGGCAAGAACATTCCGCGGGAAAAGGCGGAGGAGTACATCTTCGGTTACACCTGTGCCAACGACGTTTCCAACCGGGTTTTGCAGGCCCGCGACGGCCAAAACACCCGGGCCAAATCCTTCGACACCTTCAAGCCCCTTGGGCCGGCGATCGCGACGGAGATCGACCCGTCGAATCTTTCGGTTCGCTGCCGGGTGAACGGGGAGATCCGGCAGGACGGCCGCACCTCGGATTTGATTCATCCCGTTCCCGTGCTGGTGGAGTTCATTTCCTCCGTCTTCCCCCTGGAACCCGGCGACGTGATTTTGACCGGGACCCCGAGCGGGGTGGGACCTCTCCGCCCAGGCGATGAAGTGGAAGTGACCATTGAGGGAATCGGAACCCTTTCGAATCGGGTGGTAGCGCCGTGAGCAGGCGCACCTGCGGAAAGAGCCGATCCCCGATTTCCGCACTGCGTGCGGAAGGGGATGCCGGCGGGAAGATCCGCGGAGGGCCGCCGTTTTGAAGCGCAGCTGGAGCCTGCTCGGGGAGGAGCTGGCCCGCTGGAAACCGGGGATGACGGCGGATGAATGGTGGGAAGGGGAGGATCGCTTTTTCCGGTGCCTGGGAAGCGTGTTGGTTCAGCGGACCGCCTGGCACAATGCCAAACAGGCGATCGGAAGAATGAGAGAGCTCGGTCTGACCGACCCGGTTGCAGTCCTTCAGGCGTCGGAGGAGGAATTGCTCGCGGCCGTCCGGCCGGCGGGGTTTTACCGGAGCAAAGTGCCGGCGATCCGCGAGGTGTGCCGCTTTCTGCTCCAGGTCGGTAAGGAGGAGGGAAACGCATCCGATCTTCGCCACCGACTGCTTCAAATCCGAGGAATCGGCCCGGAGACTGCGGACACGATCCTGCTTTACGTATTCGATCTGCCGGTGTTTGTCGGGGATGCATACGCGGAACGAATCGCTTCCCGCTGGTTTGGAGAGGATTTGCCGAAAGAGAGGATCCGCGAAGAGGTGCTTTGCGAAATCTCGGATCCCGTTCAGCTCCAGTTGCTGCATGCGCTCCTCGTGGAGCTGGGGAAGGATTTCTGCCGAAAACGGGATCCCCTTTGCCCGGCATGCCCGCTGCGGTCCACCTGCCATTCGGGGACGGCGGGGGAGAATCCGGCAGTCGGACGGTCTGACAGCCGGCAAGGGGAGTGAAGGCTTCCTGTTGCGGCAAAGCCGGGGAAAATGGTATCATGGAAAAGGTCTTGGGCGCCCGCCGGGGATGCAGGCGCCCTCTTCTTTCAGGAGGCGATTTCCCATGAAGATCGGTTGTCACATCAGCGTGTCCAAGGGATTTTTGAGGGCATCTCAGCGGGCCAAGGAGTTGGGAGCCGAGGCCTTTCAGGTGTTTACGAAAAATCCCCGGGGCTTGAGACCCAAAAAACTGGATCGCGAGGATGCGGAAAAAGGGGTTCGCTTTTGCCGTGAAAACGGGCTGGTATTGGTGGCCCACACGCCATACATCACCAATTTGTCCACCCCCAAGGAGGACCTGCATGAGGTGACAATCCGTTCCATCAAAGAAGATTTGCGGATTGCCGAGGCGTACGGGGCCGTCGGGGCTGTCGTCCATTGCGGGAAACACGTCGGAAAAGGCGTGGAATACGGCACCCGCCGCATGATCGAAACCCTCAACCTGATACTGGAAGAGTATGAGGGCGAGACCAAACTCCTTCTGGAAAACACGGCGGGGCAGGGGTCGGAATTGGGGTTGACCATCGCCGATCTGGTGGCGATCCGGGAAGCGACGGATTATCCCGAAAAAATCGGTTTCTGCTTCGATACCTGCCACGGATTCGCCGCCGGTGCCTGGTCGGAGGAAAGCTTCGACGAGTTGGTACGCACCATGGAGGAGACGGGATACCTGGACCATCTGGTGGCGATCCACTTCAATGACAGCAAGGCGCCCTTCAACAGCCGGAAAGATCGGCATGCCAAAATCGGCCAAGGGGAGATCGGTTCGGCGGCGCTTGCCCGGTTTTTGACCTGCGAAGCCTTCACAGGATTGCCGGTGATTCTCGAGACCCCCGTGGAGGATGAGGAGGAATATGCGGAGGAGATTCGCTATCTCCACTCCTTGAAGGAGAACGGGGTCGATGACTGATCGGAGGGAACCCGGATGGAAATCATAAACCAGGCTCTTGAGCGACCGTTTGTCGCCTATTTCGTCATTCTCATCCTGACGGGAATCGTCTACAAGGTCGCCTTCGCCCGTCCCCTCCCTCCCCTGAAGGCGCTGGTGGTGTATGTGTTCCTGGCGCTGGGGTGTTTCTTGCTCCTCCTCTTCCACATGCTTCGGTTCCCGATCGTTCCCATCCTGGTCATCAGCGTGGTCTTGATCGGTGTGGCACGTATCCGCATGGCCATGACGGAGAAAAAATCCCAGGCGGAAGAGCAAGGAAACGGGAGGAAGGTGTAAGGGCGTGAAGCTGATGGACGCTCTGTTCAATTGGTTGCAGATCCGAATCGTGGGGGATGCGCGGCCGCGGGATCGCTCAGCCCGGGACACCGTGCAGTTCTTTGAGCAGATTTTGAAGGAAGATCATCAGGTGAAGGAACTGAAACTGGAGTCGGATGACTCGGTCTACAGGGTCCATTACCTGCAGGGGGAGGAATGGAAATCCCGCGAGTTTGACCGGGACTCCGCCGAGCAACTCCTGAGGGATATCGAGGCGGAACCCCGGTTCAACCTTCCGGATGACGATTGAGGGGTTGTTGTCTTTTCCGCTTGCGGACCCGGTCCGCAATCCGCTCGTGACACTCCGGACAGAGGATGATCCGGTGAGGGTGTTTGCGGATCTGCTTGACCTGCTTCTTGTCAGGGGTAAAATACTGATCACACAGGATGCAACAAATTTTCATCGGTCCCTTGTCGCCCACTTTCTTCAGGCTTTGGATTATCACCGTTTCCATTTGGATGATACTAGTATACTAGGGATGGGGAAATCCCGTCAAAACGGGGATGGCTTGCGGGTCCGATCCGGCCGTCGGCCTTTTTTTGCGCCCATCCGTCGTGTCTGATGTCACAAGGAGGATTTGCGATGGCCGAAATGATTGCGGAAGTTTTGACAGACCAGCTTCATGACAAACTGCAGAAGGAACAATTTGTTTTGCTTTCCACCATCGATGCGGAAACCGGCGGCCCGTGGGTCAGTGCCGTTTCCTGGGTGTATGCCCCGGAACCGGGACGGATTCGCCTCGCCGTGGGACATCGCTCCCGGATTGTGTCCAATGTGGAAGCCGATCCACGGGTGGTGCTGACCGTGGTCGGCCCCGACTCCACCTATGCCGTCTATGGAAAAGCACGGGTGGCGGAGAAGCCGATGGAAGGGGTGTTGATCAAGCTGGCCCGGATCGACGTGTCGGTGGAAGCGGTTCGCGACGCCATGTTTTACGGGGCCAAGATCGTGCAGGAACCGGCTTACGAAAAGACGTACGACGAAGATGCCGCGGCCAAGCTGGATCGTCAGGTTTTGAACGCGCTGAGGAAGTGAGGACAGAAGCATCCACGCAGCAGATTTTGATTTGCTGTGGTGGATGCTTTTGATTCAAGAAAAAAGGCCCGGCGCACAGCCGGGCTTTCAGCGGGGCATTTCCTTCCTCGGTGGAGAGGGATTGGGCGTTTGGTTGAGGCGTTCCTGATCCAGCCGGTTGGGCGTCTGTTCCTGTCGGGGGACTTCCTTGGAGGGTTGGGGCATGATCCGGCCGGCGATCTCCGCCAACTCCTCGGCTATGCCGGCGGCAGGGCGACCGGCGCGCATGTCGTCGGCCAGTTCCCGAAGCCGTTGCACCAAATCCACATCGGCCGTCACCAGGGCGTCCTTGCCCTGGGGATCTTCATGAAGGGCCTGTGCAACACTGTATTTGATGGTTCCCACGCGCCCGCGGTCCAAGGTGGGATCCACGTCGATGCCGACGATGGTGTACCTTCCGGCCACGACCGCGGTGGCGTTTTTCACCTGCGGAAAACTCGTGGCAATGCGCACCATCCGCTCGGCGATGGCCTGATTCCGATCGGTGCGGCGGCTTTCGGGAGCGGTTTGGTCCACCCGAACCTTTTGGGGCCCCGTTCCCGGGGGAGGGGCGGACTCGTTGGCCGGGGGCTTGTTGGCCGGTTGACATCCCAACAGGCACACCGTGGCGATGAAAATCAGGGACAGGACTCGAATCATGGCCTTTCTTCCTTTCCGAATTCTGTGGTTCGTTCCTAGTGTAACCGCTTTGGATCAATCCATGTATTCGCACCGAATGGGCCTTTTTGATCCGCAGGAATCCGCCGTGTAGAATAGAAGAAAGTCGAGCATGACCGAGAGGTGGTGTGGCCGTGCGCATCGAATCGTATGCCTTGGGGCCGGTGATGGCCAACTGTTACTTGCTGTACGACGAAAGTTCCCGCCACGGCGTGGTGGTCGATCCGGGGGCGGAACCGGATCGGGTGCTGTCCAGGATTGGGGAACTGGGGCTTCAGGTGGAGGCCATTCTGTTGACCCATGCCCACTTTGATCACATCGGGGCCGTTGAGCCGGTCAGGGAAAAGACCGGAGCTCCCGTTTACATTCATCGCCTCGAAGGGGATTGGCTGACGGATCCCCGGAAAAACGGTTCCGGATTGTGGCCGGGGATGGAACCCATCCGCTGCGGGGAGGCGGACCATCATCTGGACGGCGGCGAATCCCTGGTCTTTTTCGGGCAAACTTTTCGGGTTCTGCATACCCCGGGACACTCGCCGGGCAGCGTCACCTACGCCCTCGACGGATTGGTGTTGAGCGGCGATGTGCTGTTTGCCGGCTCGATCGGGCGGACCGATCTTCCCGGCGGCGACTTTGACACCCTGATGCGTTCCATTCACGATCAGTTGATGGTCCTGCCCGAAGAGACCCGGGTGTATCCGGGACACGGACCGGAAACCACCGTCGGCCGGGAGCAGGAGGCCAATCCTTTTCTTCACGGGTTCAGGTGAAGGAGGGAACAAGTCTTGATTGAGGCGGAGCCCGTCCGGTTGGGCCCTTTTCTTCTTCCCGTCGCCACTTTGGCGGTCGCCGTTCTCGTCTATTTTTCGGCCAAAGCGGCGGATCGACTCCTCCCGGAAGAGCGGGCCCTTTGGTCGGAGCGGTTCGGCGTGGCGATCCTTCTGTATCTGATCCTTTATAAAATCAGCCCCCTGTTAACGGATCCGACATCCGTCCTTCACCATCCTTCCTCCATCCTGTATCTGAGCGGTTCGCCCAAGGGAGCGATCGTCGCGGGCGGAATCACGGCGGTTTATCTCGCCGCCGCTTTCCGGCGCCTTCAAATTCCCTTTTCCCGGTGGCTGGACGCTGCGGCCCTCGTCGCCCTTTTCACCGGGATCGGATATTCGATCATTTTTCATAAATGGGGAAAGCCCACCGATTTGCCTTGGGGTATCTTTATAGGGGAAGGGGTAAGGGTTCATCCGATCCACGGTTACCGTTTCCTGCTCCTTGCCGTCATCCTTTTTTGGTGGTGGCGCAATCGGAACCGTTTGCACCCCGGGGAGACCTTCGCATGGACATCCCTGGCAGGGGGAATCGGCCTTTTGATCCTGTCCTATTTCGACTGGGAGCCGCTCACGGTTTGGCTGAACCTATCCTGGAGCCAATGGGCGTTCATCGGTATCGCCGTCGCCGGTTGGTTGGGCAGTTTGGTTTTTGCAAGACCCGAAAGGAGAAATCGCTATGAATCTGCGTAACGGATTGATATTGCTGGTGATCATCCTCGCGGTGGTCGGAGCGATTTGGATGGGTGGAAACAAAGGGGAAACGGAAGACGGGGCGCCGGCTGTGAAAGCCCCCGAGGAATCCACGGCAAAATCCGAGGAGGCCCCTTCCTCATCCCCCCAGGAGTCCAGCGACGTGGAGCAGCCGCAAAAGGGCTTTCGCGCCCCCAATTTCGAGCTGAAGACTCTGGACGGGAAGACGGTGGAGCTGGCGAAGAACGGCGGCAAACCTTCCTTCATCAACATTTGGGCCTCCTGGTGTCCTCCCTGTAAGATGGAGATGCCCTTCATCCAGGAGGCTTACGAAAAATACGGGGATCGTGTCAATTTTCTCATGGTCAACCTGACGGAGACGGATGATCTGGACAAGATGAAGGATTACCTTTCCTCCAAAGGGTACACCTTCCCGGTGCTGTTGGATGAAAAGGGCGAGGTGGCCGATCGCTACGGCGTGGTATCGATTCCCGTGACCTACGCGGTGGATGACAAGGGAGTAATTATTCACAAGCATATGGGCGCGATGTCAAGGGGACAGATTTTTGATCTGATGGAGCAATTGACGAAGGAGAAGTAGGGCAGAAAAACGGAGGGGAGGGATGATTGGTGGCGGAAGTGACGTGGTGGCTCGCCTTCGGAGCCGGGGTGCTTTCCTTTGTCTCCCCGTGCTGTCTCCCTTTGTATCCCTCGTACATCTCTTACATAACCGGTGTTTCCGTCAGCCAGCTGACGGATCGTTCCCAATCCTTTCAGATTCGGCGGGCGACGATGTTCCACACGCTGTTTTTCATCTTGGGTTTTTCCGTCATCTTCTACGCCTTGGGCTTTTCGGTCAGCTGGCTGGGACGGTTTTTTCAGGAATATCAAGACACGATCCGCATGCTGGGGGGCGTTCTGATCTTCGTGATGGGGCTGTTTTTGCTGGGGCTGTTCCGGCCTTCCTTCATGATGCGGGACGTGCGGATCGGAGCCCTTCAAAAACGCCGTCTGGGATACATCGGTTCCATCCTGGTCGGGATGGGATTTGCGGCCGGATGGACGCCCTGCGTGGGACCGATCCTCGCCTCCGTCCTGACCCTGTCCCTGACCGATCCCGCGTCGGGGTTGGGGTACATCACCGCCTATACGCTGGGTTTTGCCATTCCCTTTTTCGTCATGGCGTTTTTCCTGGGGAGGACCCGGTGGATCCTCAAATATTCCAACCGGTTGATGAAGGCGGGGGGCGCGCTGATGGTCCTTTTCGGCATCCTTCTCTATTTCGACCAGATGACGGCGATCATCGCTTGGATGACGAAGCTGACCGGGGGATTTACCGGATTCTGACGGCGGGATGAACAGGCCCTTCAAGGTCGGATGAGGCCGGTGGGCTTGTTATCCCGTAGTGAAGGGGGGAGGCGGATTGGAATACGGTGAAGACATTCTGAAGCGCCTGCGGCGGATCGAGGGGCAGGTCCGCGGGGTATTGCGGATGATGGACGAAGGAAAAGACTGCAAGGATGTCGTGGTACAGATGACCGCCATTCGCTCGGCGATGGACCGGGCCATCGCCGTCATCGTGTGCGAAAATTTGGAGCGCTGTCTCCGGGAGGAGATCGCAAAGGGAGAATCGGGAGATACGGGAAAGTTGGTCCTGGAAGCCATCAATTTGTTGGTGAAGAGCCGTTGAGGTTTAGTCCGTCAAGGAAGCAACGATCGAGCGGGTGAAACCATGAATCGACGAACGCGTTTTTGGGTCAGAAGGTTGCTCATGCTTGCCATGCTGGCATTGATCGGCTTTGCCCTCTATCAGACGGGGGAATCGGAAGCGGTGGAAATCGGCCAGACGGCCCCGGATTTCGAACTGACCACCCTGGACGGCAAGACGGTCAGGTTGAGCGAAGTCAGGGGGAAAGGAGTGCTGATCAACTTCTGGGCCTCCTGGTGCAAACCCTGCCGGGACGAAATGCCGGCTATCCAGCGGGTATACGAACGCCACAGGGACAAGGGGCTGGAGGTGTTGGGGGTCAACATCGCCGAGACGGGGGTGACCGTGGACGGATTCGTGCGGCATCTGGACCTGACCTTTCCCATCCTGCTGGATCAAAACCGGGAAGTGACCCAGTTGTACGGGATCGGTCCCATTCCTTCTTCCATTTTTGTCTCTCCGGAGGGCAAGGTGGTGCGGAAGGTGTCGGGGCAGATGCAAGAAGGCCAGATCGAGTCGATGGTCCTGGAGATTTTGCCGAAATAGGGGGCATGGACCGAGGGATTGCATCGAAGTAAGGGGGTGTCTGAAGAAGGTGTCGGAGGAACTGGTACGGATCATATCCGACGAAATCGCATCATCTCCGGACCGGGCCATCCCCTTTCGCCGGTATATGGAACTCTGCCTGTACCACCCCCGATGGGGGTATTATCGTCGGGAAGGGACCAAGATCGGCAAGGAAGGGGATTTTTACACCAGTTCCCATGTGGGAGATCTCTTCGGCCGCGTGATGAGCGACGTCCTCGAAGAGATGCGCCGTTTTTTTTTGCCGCATCCGCACTGGATGCTGGTGGAAGTGGGAGCGGGGGACGGACGGCTGATGGAGCAGATGATAAAGGGACTGAAGGAGAAAGGAATCGGCCGGGACGAATTGATGTGTTGTCTGGTGGAAACGAGTCCCTATCACCGCCGTTTGCAGGAGCGCCGCCTGGAGGGTGCTCCCTATCCCCTCCGTTGGGCGGACCGGCTTTCCGACCTTCCGGGAGGGATGCCCGCGGTGGTTGTCAGCAATGAACTGCTGGACGCTTTTCCCGTGCACCGGATCGAGCGAAGGAAAGGAGCCCTTCGGGAGATCTACGTCACGAGGCGCGACGGCAGGTTTTTCGAAACGGACGGCCCCTTGTCCACCGGCGCCCTGGAGGATTATGTACACCGCTTCGGCCTCCGGCTGGAGGAAGGGCAGCAAGCCGAGGTGAACCTGGATGCCCGGGATTGGATGCGGGAGCTGGGGCAGTGGCTGGAAAAGGGGTTTGTCATCACCGTCGATTACGGCGGTGAGACGGCAGAAGTGGCCGGTCCCGGCCGACCTCGGGGGACCCTGCGCTGTTTTTCCAGGCATCGGGTGCACGGGAACCCCTATCGGGCTCCCGGCGAGGAGGATCTCACCAGCGACGTCAATTTTGAAGCGCTCCGGGCCTGGGGTGAAGAGGCGGGGCTGAAACCTCTCCTGTACACCACCCAGGGGGATTGGCTGGTCCGCTCCGGCATACTGGATTACCTGGAGGATCACCAAAATCCCGATCCTTTCAGCGAAGTTGCCCGGCGGAACCGGGCCGTTCGACAGCTGATTCTGCCCGGCGGAATGGGGGATGTCTTCAAGGTGCTCATCCAGTGGAAGGGGGAGGGGCATCCTACCTTGAGGGGAATGAACAAAAATGAGGCCGGATGAAGATCCGGCCTCAGATTTGCTCCAGCTTGGTCATCATCCCTGGGGCATCATAAAGAAGGAATAGGAGACGATCCCTAGGAAGGAGACGATCATGTAGCCCCAAAACAGGTACATATAAGTACGTTCCGTGAAGCCCATGTAGCCGAGAATGACGAAGAGCGCCGTCTGCACGAAGAACAGCAGGGCGGGGGTGTACAACTGTCCCGCGAGAAACATCAAAGCGATAACAAAGGTCCAAAAGCCGAGGACGCGAAACATGCGGTCCATGGGTTCCACTCCTTCCGAATATCGAGCCCCTGACGGGCTTTTTTTCTTTTGAGGTTTGCTGCTGTGAATGGGCGAATGGGAGCCGCTTGGCCTGTGCCCTCTCCGGCGTGCCGGAAGGCCGCTCCAAACCGGTGGCAAGGTTTAGGCTGGTCCGATCGGCCGAATTTCATGCCTTCCGCAGGAGGATGTCGGGAGCGCCGCTGATCCGGCCGTGAAGCCCGTGGGGGCTCATCCTTTTCCCGTCCCGGATTACAGACTTATTATATACTTGGGACAAACGGGGATCAAGCGACGGCTTTTTGACAGTTTCGTCTCGCCGGAGCCGGAAAGGGCGTGTCGCGTATGATGCCCCTTTTCCGGGCATGAGAAAACATCCGTTTCATTCTTTCGCAAGGTGGGGAGGAATCATGGAAACCATTCAGCTGGATCGCCATCGCGGCATCGGACATATCCGCTTTCACCGGCCGGAGGTGAGAAATGCGGTCAATCTCCGGATGATGGATGAATTGGAGGAAGTGCTCCGGGAGTGGCGGGAGGATGACGCGATCAAAGCCGTCATGTTGACGGGGGATCGTCATGCCTTTGTTTCCGGGGGGGATCTGAGCGAATTTCACCGGTTGACCCGGGAAGAGGAGATTTATCCGGTGATGGCCCGGATGGGACGTCTTCTCCTGGAACTTCAGGATTTGGGGAAACCGACCATCGCCGCCGTCGAGGGTACCGCCGTGGGGGGCGGGTGTGAAATCGCCGTCAGCTGCGATTTTCGCCTGGCTTCGGATCGGGCCCGCTTCGGTTTTATTCAGGTTCGACTGGGCATCACGTCGGGATGGGGCGGAGGGACCCGCTTGCTGTCGCTGCTGAAACGGAGCGATGCCCTTTACCTGCTGTTGACCGGTGAGGTGATCGACAGCGAGACTGCGCTTCGCATCGGTCTGGTCGATCGGGTCTTTCCGAACGGGGAGGAGTTTGCAGGGGCCGCCTGGGATTTCGCCGAACGGGTTGCATCGGCTCCCCTCGGCGTCATTCGGGAATATCTCGCCATCGCCAATCGGGTTCGACGAGGAGGGATGTCGCGGCACGAGATGGCCGAACTGGAAAGCCGGTCCTGCGCCCGGCTGTGGGAGACGCCGGAGCATCGCACCGCCGTGGAGGCATTTCTGAAAAAAAGCACCGGGACAAAAAAATCCCCTTGAGGCCACAATCCCCTCATTGGGAAGATGAAGGAGCGCTGGAACACCGACCGTCCTCCGGATGCGTCGGTTTCTTTTGATCTTTTTTCGCTCCTCCTTTCCCGAGTATATATACAAGCCGATTCGGCAATAAATTTAATAGTTACATATACTACGTTTTATATCAGATGCATAAAATATAGAACAAAAACCCAGCTGGGCGGAATGGGTCGAATGACACGGGAGGTTAAGTGTATGGCTGTAAAGAGACAGGACGCTTGGACACCCGATGACGATTTGGTGTTGGCGGAGGTGACTCTACGCCATATTCGGGAGGGGAGCACCCAGTTGGCAGCCTTTGAAGAAGTGGCTGAAAAATTGGGCAGGACTCCCGCCGCCTGCGGCTTCCGCTGGAACAGCTGTGTCCGAAAGAAATACGAAGCCGCCATTCAAATCGCCAAAGCTCAACGCCAGAAGCGGAATCAGACCGGGCGATCGCGTCTTTCGGGTCAGTTGCAGGGAGACCAAGAGGCGTTATCCTCCCTGGATGCGATCATCCGCTATTTGAGACGCCACAAAAATGAAGTGGCGGAGTTGCGCAAAAGACAAAAGGAATTGGAGAAGGAACTGAAGCAACGGGAAGAGAAAATTGAACAGCTTGTCAAAGAGAACGAAGAGATGAAAAACCGTCTCGACCATGTGGAGACGGATTATCAGACCGTAAACGACGATTACAAAACCCTGATTCAGATCATGGACCGGGCTCGGAAGTTGGCCTTGTTGGAAGAAGAGCAGGAGGAGAACAAACCGAAATTTCGTATGGAGGAAAACGGAAATCTGGAACGGGTCGACAAATGATTTCGCCGGAGATGCCCGGCGGAAGGAAGTCTTGCCACTTGACCGGAGACAGAAACACCCCTTCAGGCAGCCGCAGGAAATTCCTGCAAAGGCTCGAGGGGTGATTTTTATTTTTGGAAGCAGGACGCTCCGAAAGCCTGAGTCCCCTTCGGAGGCGCCCCGCGGCGGTCGAGGAATCCCCTTGAGGGATTCCCGATCACTCCTGAAGGCCCACCCCCGGCGGAGTCCATACGTACGGATTCTCTCCGCGGTCCCGGATCGGGTCGTATTTCACCGGACGGAATCCCATTTTGATCCAGAAAGGATCGGAACGGCGCCGGGCGTTGGTCTTCACCGGAAGTCCGAAGCTCTGGGCATGGCGAACCAGGGCGCTTCCGTACCCCTTGTTTCGGTATTGGGGCAACACTTCCAACTTCCACAGCTCGTAGTAGTCCTGGGGTGGATCGAAATAGCGGTCGTATTTGGCGTCGATCCGGTACAGGCTGATGCGGGCCACCAGATTTCCGTCCTCATAAATCCCGTAAAAAGGAGAGTTGCTGTCGTTTTCGATGATGTTGGCTTTCAAATCTTCCAACATGGACAATTCTTGGAGCCCATACTCGTGGAATTTTTGAAACTCTTCCAGCGTTTTATAATTAATCTTCAGTCGTTCAACCTTTGGTTTGTCCATGATTTTTGACCCCTTTCCTGATTGGATGGGTTTGATATCATTATACCTGATCGGCCGTCCAATTGCTCCCATCAAGTTTGCTGCCCATTATTGGAATTCGGATCGGTGGCAGGACATCCGGAAAATTTGTCGAATGAGGAGTATCGTGTGCCGGTTTGGAAGCGCTTGCCGTTGTCCTTTTCGGAAAGCTTTCGGTATATTGAAAGTGACCATTATTGAACCATTGAGGTGAAACATGGCGCTCAGAAAAATATTGATAGCGAACCGTGGTGAAATCGCCAGACGGATCGCCCGCACCTGCCGTCAGCGCGGCCTTGCGGTGGTGGCCGTCCATTCCGAAGCGGATCGGGATTTGCCCTTCGTCCGGGAAGCGGATGAAGCGGTTGAAATCGGTCCGCCTCCGGTTGCGCAGAGCTATCTGAACATGGACGCGATCCTGGAGGCGGCCCGGAGGACCGGCGCCGACGCCGTTCACCCCGGATACGGCCTTCTTTCGGAAAATGCCGCCTTTGCCCGCAAGGTGGAGGAGGCGGGCCTGGTCTTCATCGGCCCGCGCCCCGAAGTGATCGAAGCGATGGGGGACAAGGTGAACGCCCGCAGGACGATGGAACGGGCCGGCGTGCCGGTGGTTCCCGGTACGCTGGAGGGCGTGTCTTCCGTGGAGGAGGCGGCGGAGCAGGCGGAGTCGGTCGGCTATCCGCTGATGCTGAAGGCGAGTGCTGGCGGAGGCGGGATCGGCATGCAGATCTGCCGCTCTCGGGAAGAGCTGGCCCGCTTCTTCCCCTCGGCCCAGGGAAGGGCGAAGGCTTATTTCGGTGACGGAACCCTTTTTTTGGAAAAGTACATCGAACATCCCCGTCACGTGGAGGTCCAAGTGGCCGCCGACGGGAAAGGAAATGTGATTCACCTGTTTGAGCGGGAATGCTCCATCCAGCGCCGCAATCAGAAGATCGTGGAGGAAAGCCTTTCGCCGTCCATACATCCCGAAACCCGCGTGCGATTGGTGGAAGCGGCCGTGCGGGCCGCACGTTCCGTGGGATATACGGGTGTGGGCACGGTGGAGTTTCTGGTGGATGCCGAGGAGCGGATTTACTTTTTGGAGATGAATACCCGTCTGCAGGTGGAGCATCCGGTGACGGAGATGATCACCGGACTGGATCTCGTGGCCATGCAGCTGGACATTGCGGAAGGGAAGGATCTGTCCCTCTCCCAGGAAGAGATCCGGCCCGAAGGACATGCCATCGAGTACCGGATTTGCGCGGAAGATCCCAAAACCTTTCTGCCGTCCCCCGGTTCGGTGGAGCTCTTTCAGCCGCCGGAGGGGCCGGGAATTCGCGTCGATGCCGGGATCGAGTCGGGCAATTCGGTGACGCCCTTTTACGATCCCCTCGTCGCGAAGTTGATTGTAAGCGGTTCAAACCGGGAGGAAGCCCTCGCCCGAAGCCGTGAGGCGCTGGCTGCATTTCGAATCGAGGGCATCCGGACCAATCTCCCCCTTCACCGCAGGATTGTGGATGATCCGCGTTTTATCCGGGGAAAATATGATACCCGTTTTCTGGAAAGCCTTTGATTTCGAGGATTGAACAACTTGATCGGAAAGGGTGAAGCCTGTGAAAAAGATTGAAGCGAACATGGCCGGTACTGTACTTCAGGTGTTGGTGCAGCCCGGGGATCGGGTTGAGGCGGGGCAGGATGTGGTGGTGTTGGAGTCGATGAAGATGGAAGTGCCGGTTCAGTCGGAAATCTCGGGAACCGTGTCCGGCGTGAAGGTGGAGACGGGCTCTTTTGTGAATGAAGGGGACGTGTTGGTCGAGCTGGAGGACTGAAGCATACTCTTTGACGGGCAGAGGAGGGTATCCATGCCGGAGGTCCGAATCGTCGAGGTGGGACTCCGCGACGGATTGCAGAATGAAGCGGCCATTCTCCCGACGGAAGTGAAAAGGGAGATCGCCGAGGGATTGATCGCCGCCGGGGTGAGGGATATCGAAGCGACTTCCTTCGTCCATCCCCGGTGGATTCCCCAACTGGCCGACGCTGAGGAGCTTGCCGGGTCCCTTCCCCGGGGGGAGGGCGTCCGTTATCGGGCGCTGGTTCCCAACCGGAAGGGGCTGGAGCGGGCCCTTGCGACCCCGATCGACGAGTACGCGGTGTTTATGTCGGCCAGCGAAACCCACAACCGGAAAAACATAAACAAGAGCATCGACGAAACCTTTCCGGTTTTGGAGGAGACGGTCCGGCTCGCCCGCGAGCGGGGGAAGCGGGTCCGGGGATACGTGTCGACGGTGTTCGGCTGTCCCTATGAGGGGGAAGTTTCCGTGGCTCAGGTGGCGAAGGTGTGCGACCGCCTGTTTGAAATGGGAGTATACGAGGTTTCCCTCGGCGACACGATCGGCGTAGCTCATCCGCGGCAAGTGAAGGAAGTGCTCCGGGAGCTCTTGAAGCTGTTTCCCGCCGACCGATTGGCCGGACATTTCCACGACACCCGGGGAACCGCCCAGGTGAACGCCTATGTCGCTCTGGAGATGGGCATCACCACGCTGGACAGCTCCTTCGGCGGCTTGGGGGGGTGTCCTTACGCACCGGGAGCCGCCGGGAACGTGGCCACCGAAGACCTGGTCTACATGTTGGAGGGCATGGGCGTGTCAACGGGAATCGATCTGGAAGCCCTGTGCCGGGTTAGCGCCTCGGTTCAGGAGCGGATCGGCCGAAAGCTTCCGTCCAAGGTGTTGCAGAGCACCCTGGCATCACGCCGCGGGAAAGGGGAGAAGAAGGATGAACGAGGTTGAATGGGAACGGAAGGAAGGCATTTCCGTCATCACCCTGAACCGCCCCGAGGTATACAATGCGCTCAATTTCGAAACGTTGAAGGAATTGATGAAAATCGTGGAGGAATTGACCCATTCCAAAGCCACGCGGGCGGTGATCATCACGGGTGCGGGGGAGAAGGCCTTCTGTTCCGGGGCGGACCTGAAGGAGCGGCGAACCTTTACGGAAGATCAGGTCCGGCGATATATCCACCTGATTCGCGAGACCTTCACGGCGATCGAGCGCCTGCCCCGGCCGGTCATCGCCGCCGTGAACGGCGTCGCCCTGGGCGGCGGGATGGAGCTTGCCTTGGCCTGCGACCTGAGGCTGGCGGATGAGCGGGCGATCTTCGGATTGACGGAAACCTCCCTGGGAATCATACCGGGAGCCGGAGGAACGCAGCGCCTGCCCCGGATCGTCGGAAAGTCCAAGGCGAAGGAACTGATCTTTACCGCTCGCCGGATCGATGCCGCCGAAGCGGAGAAGATCGGTCTGGTCAACCACGTGGTGCCCAAGGGAGAGGTGCTGGATGCCGCCCTCGAGATGGCGGCGATGATCAACGAAAACGCCCCCCTGGCCCTGGCCCAGGCCAAATTTGCCATCGATTACGGGATGGAAACGGATCTGGCCACCGGTTTGGTGATCGAGACCAAGGCCTACGAAGCCCTGATTCCCACCAAGGATCGCCTGGAAGGGCTGGAGGCCTTCAAAGAGAAGCGGAAACCGATCTACCGGGGGGAATAACGGGAAGAGGAGGGGGACCATGGAAGAATCCACAATCAGAAAATGGGAGGAGCAGACCGAAAGGATCAAGCGGGGCGGCGCTCCGAAATACCATGAAAAGCTGGAAAAGCAGAACAAGCTGTTCGTCCGGCGTCGGTTGGAGCTCCTCTTTGATCAGGATATGGAATTGGAGGACGGGTTGTTTGCCAACGCCCTGGCCGAAGGTCTGCCGGCGGACGGGGTGGTGACGGGAATCGGGCGCATCAACGGTCGTCCGGTCTGCGTCATGGCCAACGATTCGACGGTGAAGGCGGGTTCCTGGGGCGCGCGCACCGTTGAAAAGATCATTCGCATTCAGGAAACGGCGGAGCGCCTGCGCATCCCGATGGTCTACATGGTGGATTCCGCGGGAGCCCGCATCACCGACCAGGTGGAGATGTTTCCTGGCCGCCGCGGAGCGGGACGCATCTTTTACAACCAGGTGAAGCTTTCCGGGGTGGTTCCCCAGGTGTGCGTGCTGTTCGGGCCGTCCGCCGCCGGCGGAGCTTATATCCCCGCCTTCTGCGACGTGGTGATCATGGTGGACAATAACGCCAGCATGTATCTCGGTTCTCCTCGGATGGCGGAGATGGTGATCGGCGAAAAAGTGAGCCTGGAGGAAATGGGCGGCGCGCGCATGCACTGCAGTGTCAGCGGGTGCGGCGACTTTCTGGCGAAGGACGAGGAGGAAGCCATCTCCCTCGCTCGCCGCTATCTCTCCTATTTTCCGGCGAACTATGCGGAAAAGCCCCCGGTGGAGCAGGGGAAAAACCCCTCGCCTTCGGCGCGCAAAATATCGGAGGTCGTGCCGGACAATCAAAACGTTCCCTTCGACATGCTGCAGGTGATCGAGGCGATCGTGGACGAGGGTACCTTTTTCGAGGTCAAGAAGCTCTTCGCCCGGGAACTGATCACGGGATTTGCCCGTTTGGACGGCCGTCCCGTCGGCATCATCGCCAACCAGTCGAAGGTGAAGGGCGGGGTGCTGTTCGTCGACTCCGCCGACAAGGCGGCCCGGTTCATCACCCTGTGTGATGCTTTCCACATCCCCCTTCTGTTCCTGGCCGATGTTCCGGGATTCATGATCGGCACCCAGGTGGAGCGGGCCGGGATCATCCGGCACGGGGCGAAGATGATCGCCGCGATGTCGGAGGCCACCGTCCCCAAAATCTCGGTGGTCGTCCGCAAAGCGTACGGTGCCGGCTTGTACGCCATGGCCGGACCGGCCTTCGAACCGGATTGCTGCCTCGCGCTCCCCACCGCCCAGATCGCCGTGATGGGACCCGAGGCGGCCGTGAACGCGGTGTACCGGAACAAAATCGAGGAGTTGTCCGAACCGGAACGCACGAAATTTGTGATGGAGAAGCGGGAGGAGTATAAAAAGGACATCGACATCTACCGTTTGGCCCACGAATTGATCGTCGACGACATCGTTCACCCCGATCGGTTGCGCGACGAGTTGATTCGGCGGCTGGAGGCCTATTCGAGCAAGCAGAAAATTTTCAGCGAGAGGAAGCATCCGGTATATCCGGTCTGATCAGACACACGACCCGAAACGGATGGCGAGGTGTTCATTTCGGAGCCGCAGACGGCTCCCTTTTCTGTTGAACGAATCGGGTCAAACGGAGGGGTCCAGGTTGCGCATTGCCGTATGGGGAGGCGGTTCCCTCGGATTGCTGTGGACTGCGAGACTTACTCCCTTGTTTCCGGAGGCGGTGCTCTTGGTCCGGACCGAGAAGCAGCGGGACTGGATCCGGGAGCGGGGGATTCTCCTCACCCGTCCCTCGGGTGAAAAAGAAAGAATTCCCGCTGCTGTCCGGTGGATCGGAGAGGTCGTCAACGAATCCTTCGACTGCCTGTTCATCATGGTGAAACAGCGGGACCTGCGGGAGGTGGCCGAAAGCCTGACCGCATTTTCCCGCCCTCCTTCCTTGGTGCTCTTGTGGCAGAACGGTCTGGGGCAGGATGGGCCTTTTGGCTCCGTTCTCCCCCCGGGGGTGCTCTGCGGGGCGGTGACCACGGAAGGAGCCCTTCGCGAGGGGCCCGGGGAGGTGCGGCACACGGGGGAAGGCACGACGTGGATCGGCCCCTTTTCAGAGGAGCTCGCCCACCCCGGGATCGCTGCCAAGCTCATGGGAAAATTGAAGGACGCGGGGATTTCCATCGAATGGGAGAACCGGATCGTTCGAAGAATATGGGAAAAGGTGATGGTCAATTGCGCGATCAACCCGCTCACGGCTTTGCTCCGGATTCCGAACGGCGGATTGCTCCACAGCGACGACGCCCGGTTTCTGATGAAGTCCATCGTGGAAGAGGCGGTGTCGGTGGCCCGCGCCGAGGGAATCGCGTTGGAGGCGGAGGACATGTTGAAGCGGGCGGAGGAGGTTTGCCGCAAGACGGCTGTCAACCGTTCGTCCATGCTGCAGGATGTGGAGAGGGGACGGTTGACGGAAATCGACTGGATCAACGGCGAGGTGGTCCGCCGCGGGGCGCGCGCGGGGATCGAAACACCGGTGAACCAGACCCTGGTCCGGCTGATTCACCTGCTGGAGATGCGACGCGATCCGGACGAATGTCCGCCCGCGGGGAGCTCGCCGTCATGAGCGCCCATCAAAACCCCGCATGAGGGACAGGGCGCGGAGGTGAATGGAAGATGTCTCGGAGTAGGGGGCACGCCGAACCCTTCGTCATCGCGATTTTTGTGATCGCCTTGGATATAGCCCTGATGGCCCCTCTGCTGAAGACCCTGTCGGGGGACTTCGGCATCACCCATCGTTGGTCGGCCTGGGTGATCGCTCTGTATCTGGCCGTGTTTTCCTTTGCGTTGCCCTTTGCGGAGAGTTGGATGCGGAGCATCGATAGCCGGCGCCTTTTTTCGGTTTCTCTGCAGCTTTTGGCGATCGGGTCGGTGGTGGGTGCGGTGGCTCCAGCGTGGCTGTTGCTCCTGGTCGGGCGGACTTTGCAGGCGCTGGGGGCGAGCGGCGTGGTTCCGGTGATGTCGCAGGGGCTTCGTCAATCCAGACGGCCGTTGCTGGTCCGGACAGGAGGACTGTTGTCCGTACTGTTGATCGCCGCCCCCCTTCTGTCCGCCTTCCTCAACAGGCAATTGGGGTGGCGCTGGGTTTTTGCCGCCTTTCTCCCGCTGATTCTTCTTCTCTTTCTCATCGCCCGGCGACTTCCCGCACCCTCCCCGTCCCGGCTGCAACGATTGGAATCGGGAAGCACTTTTTTCTTTTTGGGTTCCCTTCTCTTTGCGATGATCGCCGTTACGCGCATGGAGCCGCTCGCCGGTTGGGAGGAGATGCTCCATCCCGAGGTTTTTCCCTATTGGATTTTGTCCGTCGGATTGATCGTGCCCCTGATCATGGTGGAAAAACGGGTGGATCATCCGCTCTTTATTCCCAGAGCGGCCAACCGGAGTTTCATCTTCGTCCAGATGATGGCGGCCATTTCGGGAATGTGCCTGATGGTGCCCGTGATCATTCCGGGATGGATCACCCCCCTGTTTCCGGATACGCTGGAGATGGGAGGGATCGGCCTGGCTGCCGTGGCAGCGGCGGTCGGGGGGAGCATTCCCCTCGCCGGGTGGATCGCGGGTCGATGGGGATCCCGGATGGTGCTCGCCGCCGGCTTCTTCACCCTGTCTCTCGCTTCCTTTATTCTGGGCGTATCCAAAAACTTCGCCCTGTTGTTCCCCGCTCTGCTTCTGCTGGGCGGGGGAATCGGTCTGATCATGTCCGCTCCTCTGCACGACCTCTTGTTCGGTCGGTTGCCCCTTCGGCGCGTGAGGACGGGCCTGGTGGTGTTGGGCATGTTCCGGGCGGCGGGGGGAGCCCTCGGTCTCCTGTTGATCACCCGGTTGATCGACGAGCGGAACTTCCAGGCCGGAGAAGCGCTGATGCTGGTGACGGCGGCATCCCTCGCCGGGTACTTCCTCGCCCTGCTTCTGCCCGGATGTCGCACCGACCGCGAGAGGCGGTGATTTCCCCCCGTTGGGGTTCATGCTATACTGGGGGAGGGTAGGGCTTAGGACATAAAGAAGGGGTTTTTCCATGAGGATCGAGCGTATCCGCCTGGATTCGTCAGGAGGACTCTCCGACGAATACCTTTTTTCCTTTTCAAAGGTGCAGCATCTGTACGGGTTGGACCCCGGAAAGGGGGAGAGCTTTCGGAAGCGATACGATGAATTGTCCCGCAGGGAAACTTCTTTATCCCGCTCACGGCTGGCCGGGGTGCTACGGGAGTTTCATTCCGGGGAGCTTTATCATCCGGCTGTGGAGCAGAACATCCGTCGGCTGGAGAAACCCGGAAGTGTTGTGGTGATCGGAGGTCAGCAGGCGGGACTGCTAGCGGGGCCGTTATATACGGTGTATAAGGCGATATCGGTGATCCAGCTGGCCAGGAGAGAAGAAGAGCGCCTGGGCGTCCCGGTCGTACCCGTTTTTTGGATTGCCGGGGAGGACCACGACCTGGATGAGGTGGATCATATTTATGTGCCCGGTCCGGAGGGGCGTTTGACAAAGCACAGGCTGCCACTTTCCGAGGGAGGAAAGCGGATTTCCGCCGGCCATGTCCTCCTGGATCCGAAGTCCGTCGGCGTTTGGCTCCAGGAATTGGGCCGAATGCTTCCCGACACGGAATTCAAGGAGGATATGCTGGAGGAGCTGACCCGACTGGCGGCGGAACCCGTTTCCCTGACACGGTATTTTGCGAAGCTTCTTCACCGCCTGTTCGGGCGATTCGGACTGATCCAGATCGATTCGTCTTTTCCGCCTCTCCGCAGGCTCGAAGGTCCCTTTTTCGAGCGCTTGATCGCGGAAAACGCCGCTTTGGACGAGGCGGTCGGGCATCAGATAAAACAGGTTGAGAAAATGGGGCATCCTTCCCCCCTGGTTCTCCATCCCGGCTGCGCCCATCTCTTCGTTTATGTCGAGGGGGAGCGGCAGCTGCTTCTGCGGGACGGAGGCGGTTTCGTCACCCGTGACGGACGGATGCGATGGAGCCGACGGGAGCTGTTGCGGATGGCGCGGGAGGAGCCGCATCGTCTCAGCAACAATGTGGTCACCCGTCCGCTGATGCAGGAATTCCTGTTTCCCACCCTTTCCGCGGTGGTGGGGCCGGGGGAAATTGCCTACTGGGGCTGTCTCCGGCAAGCCTTTTCCGCGATGGGCATGACGATGCCCGTGTTGATGCCCCGGAGCGGAATCACCTTGATCGACCGGGCCACGGAACGGTACCTGGGCCTTCTCGGCCTGTCCGTGGAGGACGTTTTCTCCGGCCTGGACCAAAAAAAGAGGCAGTGGATCGACGAGCGCGCCCCCTTGAACGTACAGGAGCTGTTCGCCGGTGCGAGAAAGCAGGTCGAAGGGCTTTACGATTCCTTGATCGAACGGCTGTCGCCGTTGGGCCCGGATATGAGGCGGTTGGGCGAGAAAAACCGCCTCAGGGTGATGGAACAGCTGAATTATCTCAGGGGGAAGGCGGAGCGGATGATCCGGATGCGTCACGAAACCGCCCTGCGCCGTTTCGATCACATTTCCCTCCGCTGCCTGCCCGAGGGGAAATTGCAGGAAAGGGTGTACAACATCGCTCCCTACTGGAACGAGTACGGGATTGAATGGGTCGGACGGCTAGCGGAGACGCCGCTTTCCTTTTTTGAACATCAGGTCGTATTTTTGTAGGGGCTTTTCCTTTTTTGTTGAAATCAGGTATAATGACAACGTCCTGATGTCGATTTGTTCCGATCCTTCGGATGGATAGACCCATGCCCCGCCTGTCGACAAGGGATCATCGGGGCGTTCGAATAAAAGCATTACTAACAGCATTACGATTTCGCGATGCGAGGGGGATATGGATGAGTGCCGAAAAAAGCGTGGTACGAAACCTGAGTCTGGCTCCCCAGGGTCGGCTGAAGATGGATTGGGCCTGGGATCATATGCCGGTATTGAGACGCATTCGTGAACAGCTGATTCAGGAGAAGCCGCTGAAGGGCAAGCGAGTGGCGATCTCCCTACACCTGGAGGCAAAAACCGCTTGTCTGGCGGAACTCCTGCGGGATGCCGGGGCGGAGGTGGCGATCACCGGCAGCAACCCGCTTTCCACCCAGGATGATGTGGCGGCAGCTCTGGTGGAATCGGGAATCACCGTATTTGCCAAATACAATCCGACTCCGGAGGAGTACAAGGAACACCTGATTCTCACCCTGGAGACCCGCCCGGAACTGATTATCGATGATGGCGGCGATCTGGTCGGCATCCTGCACGGGGAGCGCCCGGATCTTCTGGATCAGGTGTTGGGCGGTTGCGAGGAGACGACCACTGGGATCCTGCGGCTCCGGGCCCTGGAGAAATCCGGTGAATTGCAATTTCCGATGGTGGCCGTCAACGATGCCTATTCCAAGTTCCTCTTCGACAATCGTTACGGCACCGGCCAATCGGTGTGGGACGGCATCAACCGGACGACCAACCTCGTCGTCGCGGGGAAAACGGTAGTCGTCGTCGGTTACGGATGGTGCGGGCGCGGCGTGGCGATGCGCGCCAAGGGGCTGGGCGCCCGGGTCATCGTCACCGAGGTGGACGCGATCAAGGCGACCGAAGCCCACATGGACGGATTTTCCGTCATGCCGATGGAGGAAGCCGCGCCTCTGGGAGACTTTTTCATCACGGTTACAGGGAACCGTTCCGTCATCAACGAGAAGCACTTCCCGCTGATGAAAAGCGGAGCCATCCTGGCCAACGCCGGCCATTTCGACGTGGAAATCGACAAAGTCGCCCTGGAAGAGGCGGCTGTCTCCAAGCGGGTGGTGCGGAAATACATCACCGAATACGAGATGGAGGACGGCAGGAAACTGTATTTGCTTTGCGACGGCCGTCTGGTCAACCTGGTGGCCGGAGACGGACACCCCGCCGAAATCATGGATATGACCTTCGCCCTGCAGGCCCTCTGCCTGTTGTACGTCAACGACAACCACGAGAAAATCGGCCGACGGGTCATCGACGTGCCGTATCACCTGGACGAGCAAGTGGCCAGTTACAAACTGGAATCCCTCGGCATCCGGATCGATGATCTGACGGAGGAGCAGGAGGAGTATCTGGCCAGCTGGAAGGTTTGAGGCGGATACACCGACGGCGGGAGAGGTTTCACCGAGTTCCGGCATGGACCTTTCCCTTTTCCTCCTGAAGCGGAGACTGCTGACGCGTGTCAGCAGTCTTTTTTCTTTGCGCGCGGGTCTGCGGCGCCGGACGCGGCCTCCGATTTTATCGTTTTCGTGAGGCAGGATTTTTTGGTATGCATGTGGTATAATTTACAGTGTGGTGGAAAGTGGGGGAAAGTGGGGGGAAGGGGAGACAGCGGAATGTTCATGGGGGAATACCGGCATTCCCTTGACGATAAAGGGCGTTTAATCATCCCTTCCAAATTCAGGGAAGGTTTGGGCGCCTCCTTTGTCGTCACCCGTGGTCTGGACCACTGTCTCTTCGCCTATCCCCGGTCGGAATGGTCTCTCCTCGAACAGAAACTGAAGTCCCTTCCGTTTACCCGGGCAGATGCCCGAGCCTTCACGCGTTTTTTCTTTTCCGGAGCGATCGAAGTGGAACTGGACAAACAGGGGCGCATCAGCCTCCCCGCACACCTTCGCGAGTTTGCCAAGCTGGAAAAGGAATGTGTCGTGATCGGCGTTTCCAACCGTGTGGAGATTTGGAGCAGGGACAATTGGGAATCCTACTACGCGAGCTCGGAACAATCCTTCAATGAAATCGCAGAAAAGCTGGTCGACTTCGACGTGGAACTGTAAGGGGGAACGCCGTTGTTCCGCCATGAGACGGTACTGAGAGAAGAAGCCGTGGACGGCTTGAATGTCCGCCCAGAGGGGATCTATGTGGATTGCACCCTCGGGGGAGGGGGGCACAGCCTGCTGATCGCCGATCGCCTCGGCCCCGGCGGACTGTTGATCGGCATCGATCAGGATCCTCAAGCGCTGGACGCCGCCAAAGAGCGGTTGGCCGGAGCCGGATGCCGGATCCGTTTGGTCCGGAGCAATTTCCGCCGCCTGGGGGAAATCCTGGACGAGCTTCAGATTGATGAAGCGGACGGATTTTTGTTTGACCTGGGAGTCTCTTCCCCCCAATTGGATCAGGAGGAACGGGGCTTTAGCTATCACCGGGATGCTCCCCTGGACATGAGAATGGATCCCGATCGCGATTTCACGGCCTATGATCTCGTCAACACATGGCCGGAAAAGGAGATTGCCCGAATTTTGTCGCAATACGGCGAGGAGCGCTTCGCCCGCCGGATTGCCGCCCGCATTGTCGAACGACGAAGACACACCCCCATCCGAACGACCCGGGAGCTGGCGGAAATCGTCAAGGAGTCGATTCCCGCTCCTGCCCGGCGCAGCGGACCTCATCCCGCACGCCGTTCGTTTCAGGCGATTCGCATCGCCGTCAACGATGAGCTGGAGGCCTTTTCCTCGGCCCTGGATCAGGCGATCCAACGGCTTCGTACGGGCGGACGAATTTGTGTGATCACCTTTCATTCGCTGGAGGACCGCATCTGCAAGCGGGCCTTTCAGGAAGGAGAACGGGGGTGCATCTGTCCTTCGGATTTTCCCGTTTGCGTTTGCGATCAGCGTCCATTTCTCCGATCGGTGACAAAAAAACCGATTCTCCCCTCGCCGCGGGAGGTTGAACAAAATCCGCGGGCCCGATCGGCGAAATTGCGCATCGCTGAAAAGATATAGGAGGGTCAAAGATGATGGAGAACCGGGGAAGCGCCGCCAGAGCGGTCGCTTTTGAAGAGACCGCTGTCGAAAGAAAGAGAAGGCGGCTTCTGCAGGCGAGGGGATTGCCCGCCAGCGAGAAACTGTTGTATTTGTTCAGCGTGGTAGTATGCGTCGCGTTGGCCGCCCTGGTGATTTCCCAATATGCGGAAGTGACCGAACTTAATGTGGAAATTCAAAAAGTGGAAGAACAAACAAAGCGGGTCCAGGAGATCAACCGGCAGCTGGAAGCGGAGAAGAACATGCTGAGCAGCGGGGAACGGATTCGCCGGTTTGCGGAGATGAAAGGCATGGTGCCGGCGGAAAATGTGAAGCCCTTTCCCTCATCCGGCGACCGGAAAAACCTGAGCGAACAGGCGGACCGGGATAAGCGGGGATGAAGGGAGTCGTCGAGATGGAGGGAAACCGGAAGACCATCAAGTTTCGTATCCTGTTGGTCTGTTTGTTGATCGTGGGATTGGCCTTATCGATCACCCTTCGTCTGTTGTGGATCCAGACGGTGGAGGCCTCCGACCTTCGCAAAAGAGCGGAAAAGATTTGGGAGAAGGAAGAGCTGATCGAGCCGAGCCGGGGTTCGATCACCGACCGGAACGGCGAGCCCCTGGTGCGGGACATCGTGAAATATATCATCGCCGCCGATCCGACTCAGGTGGAAGATCCGAAGAAGGCGGCCGAAAAATTGTCGCCCATTCTGAACATTCCCCGAGATGACCTGTATCGGAAACTGAGCAACAAGGGGCTCAGGCACGTGAAGCTGATGGGCGGGGGTACCTACAAGGTTTCCCGGGATGTTCAGAAGCAGGTCATGGATTTGAAGCTGGAGGGCATCTACGCCATCCCCACAGTGGGACGGCAGTATGTGGAAGGGAACCTCGCGGCCCACGTCCTCGGCTTCGTCAATCTGGACAACAGCGGAGTCGGGGGAGTGGAGCAGCGTTACAACGATCAGCTGAAGGGGGAACCGGGGGAGATTCGCTTCAAAAAGGATGCAAAGGGCATCCGTTTTTCCGACGGGCCGGAGGAATTCCGCCCTCCCCGGCACGGCGAGGACCTGATTCTCACCCTGGACCGCGAAATCCAGTTTCATGTGGAGCGGGTACTGGATCAGGCGATGGATCGTTACCGTGCCAAGGGAGCGACGGCGATCGTCGTCAATCCCCGGAACGGCGATGTGTTGGCGATGGCCAACCGTCCCACCTTTGATCCCGAACGGTACGCCACCACCCTGGAGACGGGCGTGAACGACGTCAACATTGCCATCAGCAACGTGTACGAGCCCGGATCCACCTTCAAGATCGTCACTTTGGCCGCGGCGATCGAAGAGGGGGTGTTCCATCCGGAACAGACCTTTCAATCCGGGTCGATCCGGGTGGGAGGGCGCTTGATTCGCGATTGGAACGGAGGCCGGGGTTGGGGGGAGATCACCTACCGGGAAGGGGTGTATCAATCGAGCAACGTCGCCTTTGTGCTGTTGGGACAGCGCCTGGGGCAGGACCGGCTGATCGGATATATCGAACGCTTCGGCTTCGGGCGGATCACCGACTCCGCCGGCCGAAAGACGGGGATCGATCTGCCCGCCGAGGCGAAGGGGTATTTCTTCGGCCGCCGGCTTTACGAGTCCGAACTGGCCACCACCTCCTTCGGACAGGGGATTGCCGTAACTCCTATCCAACAGGTGATGGCCGTCTCCGCCGTCGCCAACGGCGGGACCCTGTATAAACCCCGCGTGGTCAAAGCGGTTCGGGATCCGCAGACGGGAAAGCTGACGGAGTACAAACCGAAGAAAGTGACCGAACGGGTGATTTCACCGGAGACCGCAGCCCAGGTCCGACAAATTTTGACCGGTGTGGTGGAGCAGGGCACCGGCTCCGAGGCGGCGCTCAAGGAGTACACGGTGGCCGGGAAAACGGGGACGGCGCAAAAGCCGAAAAACGACGGGGGATACGCCTCCGACCGGCATTTCGTATCCTTCGTCGGTTTTGCTCCCGCGGAGTCCCCGCAGGTGGTGGTTTATGTGGCCCTCGACGAACCGTCGGCGGAGAGCGGCTCGGTCTCGGGGGGAACGGTCGCCGCCCCGGTTGCCCGGGAAATTTTGCAGGGAACTTTGAAGGCTTTGCGAATCAAACCCCAACTTTCCTCTCTGGATGAAAGGGTAAACTTGGACTGAAATGGTATGATCGTTTCAAAGGGATTTCTCCCGACGGAGAAATCCCTTTTTTCATGGCGGGAAATGGATGAGAGCGCAGCGTCCGGGAAATGGAAGGTCCCCGACGGGTCAACCGGAGGACGGCGTCCCGGCTTCCGAAGGGGAGCTTGTTCTAACTGCCCGTTCCGAAGAATATGGTGCAATAAGGGGACTGCAATTAAAAGGGGGAGAAACGGTTGCGCGTACCCCATTCCTTCGTGCGCAGGCGTCTGTTTGCCGCACTTCTGGTGATGACTCTGGTTTTTCTTGCTCTCTTCGGACGATTGGCCTATGTGCAGCTGATCCATGGGGACTGGCTGGTGGAGCGCGCGCAGGATTTGTGGACGCGGAATATTCCCTTTGAGCCCCAAAGGGGAAGGATTGTGGACCGGAACGGCGATGTACTCGTCGATAATGTGAGCGCTCCTTCGGTCATGGCCATTCCTGCACAGATCAAGAATCCCGCGGAGACGGCCCGCACGTTGGCCCGTTTGCTCCAGGCCTCCGAGCAGGAGATCTATCGCAAGATCACCAAGCGCGAGATGATTGTCCGCCTTTCCCCGGAAGGGAGGAAAATCTCGGAGGAGCTGGCGCGGAAAATCCAGGGCCTTCGCCTGCCGGGAATTGTCGTTGTTGAGGACAGCAAGCGCCATTATCCCCACGGTTCCCTGGCAGCTCATCTCCTGGGCTTTACCGGAATCGACAACCAGGGATTGTCCGGCATCGAGCTGGTGTACGATGAACAGCTGTCGGGCACTCCGGGATACGTCTCCTTTTCCGCCAACGCCAAAGGGGAAAAGCTCCCCGGCGGAAATGACAGGTATACGCCGCCCCAAGACGGAATGGAACTGATGCTGACCGTCGACCGGACGATCCAATCGGTGTTGGAGCGGGAGCTGGATCAGGCCATGGCCCAATATCAGCCGGAGAATGCCTTGGCCATCGCCATGGATCCCCGGACGGGGGAGATTCTCGGGATGAGCAGCCGTCCCACCTTCCGTCCCGACCGCTATCAGGACACCGACCCCCAGATTTATAACCGAAATTTGCCGATCTGGAAAACTTACGAGCCCGGATCCACCTTCAAGATCATCACACTGGCGGCGGCTTTGGAGGAAAACAAGGTGGATCTGAAGGACAGCTTTTTCGATCCGGGTTATGCGGAAGTGGGCGGCGCGCGCTTGCGCTGTTGGAGGAGCGGGGGGCACGGCAGCCAAACCTACCTGGAAGTGGTCGAAAATTCCTGCAACCCCGGTTTTGTCAGCCTGGGTCAACGGCTGGGAAAGGATACCCTGTTTCGATACATCCGCCAGTTCGGCTTCGGGCGAAAGACGGGGATCGATTTGAGCGGAGAGGCGCGGGGAATCCTGTTCGCTCCGGATCGGATCGGTCCGGTGGAGCTGGCAACCACCTCCTTCGGCCAGGGGGTGTCGGTGACCCCCATCCAGCAGGTGACCGCTGTCTCCGCGGCGATCAACGGGGGGAAATTGATGGAACCGCATCTGGCGAAGGGGTGGATCGATCCGAAGACCGGGAAGGTTGTGAAGGAGATTCCTCCCCGGATGAAAAGGCGGGTGATCTCGGAGGAGACCTCCCGGGAGGTGCGGCGCGCCCTGGAGAGTGTCGTGGCCAAAGGGACGGGGCGCAGGGCGTTCATCGACGGATACCGGGTGGGGGGAAAGACCGGTACGGCGCAAAAGGTCGGACCGAACGGCCGCTACCTGCCCAACAACCACATTGTCTCCTTCATCGGGTTTGCTCCGGCGGATGATCCGCGGATCGTGGTTTACGTCGCCGTGGACAACCCGAAGGGCGTGCAGTTCGGCGGCGTGGTGGCCGCGCCGATCGTGCGAAACATTCTTGACGACTCTTTGCGTTATCTGGGAGTGAAAAAGCGGAAGGACCAAATCCCTCCCGAATCGGTGCCGACGGAGGAGCCCTACGTGACCGTTCCCGATCTGATCGGGGAGCATGTGGATGACATCCGCACCAGCCTTTTTTCCGAGCCGCTGGAGGTGGTCGGGAAGGGGAAAGTGGTGATCAACCAGCTTCCGAAGCCTGGGCAGCGGGTGAAAAAGGGGACGCCGATTCGAATCTATTTGGGTGACAAAACCACGAAAGGAGATTAAAATAGGGAGTGTGAAAAAAGCCATCCCTGCCAGGAGGAAACCTGGCATTTATCGTGTCTTTCCCCGTTTTTTCGCGGGCATAATGGTGGGAAGGGCAGCGTTGAGGAGGACAGCGATGAGACTGAAGGAATTGATCCGACCGCTCCTGCTGAAAGAGGTGACGGGAGATTCCGGGGTCGAGATCCGGGGGATGGAGACGGATTCCCGCCGCGTTCGGCCCGGAGATCTGTTCATCGCATTGCGCGGGTTTACGGTCGACGGCCACCGGTATCTGCCCGAAGCGGTCGAGCGGGGTGCCGCCGCCGTCGTGGTGGAGGAGACGGTGAACGTGCCCGTCCCGGTGGTGCGGGTGCCCGACACCCGGCGCGCGATGGCCGTCTTGGCCGCCACCTTTTACCGCCATCCTACGCGGGAGCTGAAGCTGATCGGAGTGACCGGGACCAACGGCAAAACGACCACCGCTCACCTGATACAGACCATCCTGAATGACAGGGGAACACCCGCAGGACTGATCGGTACGATTCATATGCGCATCGGCGATCGATCCTATCCTGTCCGGAATACGACGCCGGATGTGGTTGACCTGCAGCGGAGTTTTCGCATGATGTGCGATGAAGGATGTCGTTATGCGGTGATTGAAGCATCCTCCCACGCTCTTGATCTCGGTCGCACCCGGGGCTGCGAGTTTCATGCAGCGGTTTTTACCAATCTGACCCAGGACCATCTCGATTACCACGAGACGATGGAGAAGTACCGGGAAGCCAAGGGCTTGCTGTTCAGCCAAATGGGGAACCGATTCTCCGATGAGCCCGAAAAAACCCGGTATTCGGTGCTGAATGCGGATGACGAGGCATCCGCCTATTTTGCCCGGATCACCCCTCAGCAGGTGATCACCTACGGCATCGAGCGGCCCGCGGATGTCCGGGCGGAAAACATTCAAATCCGCGGCGAGGGAACCTTCTTCACCCTGCGCTCTTTTCGCGGATCGATCGATGTCCGGCTTCAACTGGTGGGAAAGTTCAGCGTATACAATGCGCTGGCCGCGGCGGCCGTCGCCCTGGCTGAAGGGGTATCCCTGGAGGCGATCAAACGCAGTCTCGAGGCGGTCCCCGGGGTGGCCGGGCGCTTTGAGAAGGTGGACGAAGGGCAACCCTTTACCGTATTGGTCGATTATGCCCACACGCCGGACAGTTTGCAGAATGTGCTCGTGACGATACGCGGGTTTGCCCGCGGATCCGTATATTGCGTCGTGGGATGCGGCGGGGACCGGGACCGGAGCAAGCGGCCCCGGATGGCCCGGATCGCCGCAGAGCACAGCGACGTGGTCATCCTTACTTCAGACAATCCCCGTTCCGAGGATCCCGAGGCGATTATCGCCGATATGACGGAGGGGCTTGACGGGGAGATGCGGAAGCGGACCGTCACCCTGGTGGATCGGCGGGAAGCCATCCGCTACGCCGTGGATCGCGCTGCTCCCGGAGACGTGGTGCTGATCGCCGGAAAAGGGCACGAGACCTATCAGGAAATCAAGGGTGTCCGCTACGATTTTGACGACCGGGAGGTAGCCCGTGAGGCCCTTCGCGCCCGGGGCCGGCGTGGATGAGTGGCGCAAGATTTGCTTGGGAGGCCGCGTGATGCAAGAAACTTGTCATTGGATTCAAAAGCGGGTGGGGGGAGACTGGATCGGTTCCGTTTCCGACCGTCATCTGTTGGTGGACGGCGTTTCCACCGACACGCGGATGCCGATGACCAACCGATTGTTTGTTCCCCTCATCGGCACTCGTTTCGATGGACACGATTTTTTGGCCGATGCCGTAAAGCAGGGGGCGGCGGCCGCCCTCTGGCAGCGGGATCACCCGCATCCCGAACCTTCACCCATTCCCCTCATCCTGGTGGATGACACCCTGAAGGCCCTTCAAGAGCTGGCTGCGGCGGTTCGCCGGGAATGGGAGATTCCGGTGGTCGGTGTCACCGGAAGCAACGGAAAAACGACGACCAAGGAGCTGATCTCAGGCGTCTTGTCTTCCCGGTACCGTGTACATAAGACCGAAGGGAATCTGAACAACCACATCGGGTTGCCCCTTACCCTGCTCTCCGCTCCCCCGGATGCGGAAGCGGCAGTGGTGGAAATGGGAATGAACCACCGGGGTGAGATCGCTCTTCTCTCCCGGTTGGCAGCCCCCGATATCGGGGTGATTACCAACGTCGGCGATGCTCACCTGGAGTTTTTGGGCAGCCGGGAGGGAATTGCCGAGGCCAAGCTGGAAATCCGGGAAGGGATGTCGGAGGAGGGTACGCTGATCATTCACGGGGACGAACCCCTCCTCACCGAGCGAATCCGTCCGGAGTCCCGAAAGGTGGTCCGCATCGGCTGGGGGAGGGAAAACGATGACTTCCCCGAGGAGCTTTCCGTATCCGAGGAAGGGATCTCCTTTCGTTCGGCGGCGTACGGGACCCGATTTGAGTTGTTCCTTCCCGGCAGGCACAACGCCCTCAATGCATTGATGGCGGCGGCCGTCGGCCGCTCTCTGGGCCTTTCGGAGGAGGCGATCGCCGAAGGTCTCCGGCGCGTCCGCCCCGCAGGGATGCGGTTGGAGACGGTCGTCGCGGAAAACGGAATGCGCATCATCAATGACGCTTACAATGCCAGCCCCACTTCGGTCCGCGCCGCCATCGATTGGCTCGCGGACCTGGAGCCGGAGAAGGAAAAGTGGGTGTTGCTCGGCGACATGGCGGAATTGGGGGCGGAAGAAGAGCGTTATCACCGGGAAATCGGCCGGTATGCCGTTGCAAAAGGCGTCCGGCGAGTGTATACTTTCGGCGACCGGGGAAAATGGGTTGCCGAAGGGGCGAAGGAGGCCGGGAAGGGGATTCGGGTGGAGCATTTTGTTTCGCCGGAGGATGCGGTGACAACGTTGAGGGACCAGGGAAACGAAGACGTGTTGCTTCTGGTGAAGGCCTCCCGGATGGTCCGCCTGGAGCGGGTCGTGCAGGATTTAATGAAAAGGGAGTCGTCGGGGACATGATGGATATCCGGATTATACTTATCACGATATTGGTGGCATTTTTCATCGGCGTCTTTTTGGGACCGATGTTCATACCCATTCTGAAGAGGCTCAAATTCGGGCAGAGCATCCGAGAAGAGGGACCGAAGGCACACCTGAAGAAGGCGGGGACACCCACGATGGGCGGCACGATCATCCTCACGTCCATCGTCCTGACGGCGCTTCCTTTCACCAATTTGATTGAACTTGAAATGGTGAACGCCGACTTGTTCTTCCTTCTCTTCGCCACGTTGGGTTACGGGATCATCGGTTTTCTTGACGACTACATCAAAGTGGTGATGAAGCGGAATCTGGGACTGACCGCCAGGCAAAAGCTGCTGGGACAACTGTTCATCGGATTGGTCCTCTTCTGGGTTCTGCTGAAAGTCCGGGTGATCGAGGGGGATTGGAACGCCATTTCCACCATTCACATCCCCGGAACGGACCTGGAATTCTGGCTCAACTGGCTGTATCTGCCGCTGTTGATGTTGATGATGATCGGTTCTTCCAACGCTGTCAACCTGACCGACGGGTTGGACGGCCTTTTGGCGGGGACGGCGGCGATCGCTTATGGGGCCTATGCCGTCATCGGTCTGGTTCAGAGCAATTATACGGTAGCCATTTTTTCTGCGGCGGTGGTCGGGGCGCTGCTCGGATTTCTCGTCTTCAACGCCCACCCGGCCAAGGTGTTCATGGGAGATACCGGCTCCCTGGCCCTGGGAGGAGGTCTGGCGGCCTTGGCGGTGATCACCAAGACGGAGCTCCTGTTGCTCGTGATCGGCGGCGTGTTCGTTCTCGAAGCGCTGTCGGTGATGATTCAGGTGACTTCCTTCAAACTCCGGGGCAAGCGGGTGTTTCGCATGAGTCCGCTGCACCACCATTTTGAACTGGGCGGCTGGTCCGAGTGGCGCGTCGTCACCACCTTCTGGTTTGTCGGATTTCTTTTCGCCGGGCTGGGCATCTACCTGGAGGTGTTTCTCCGATGAGCTCGTCCCCGGTCCGGTGGGAGGGCCGTTCCGTCGTCGTCCTCGGAATGGCCAAAAGCGGCATTGCGGCGGCAAAACTGCTTCATTCCCTCGGGGCGAAGGTTTTGGTCAACGACCGGAAGCAGCGGTCGGATTGTCCTGAAGCGGAGGAACTGGAGCGGATGGGTATCCGGGTGATTCTCGGGGGCCATCCGCCAAACCTTTTGGACGGGGACGTGGATCTCCTCGTCAAGAATCCGGGGATTCCCTACCGGGTTCCTCCCGTCAGGGAGGCGATCCGGCGGGGGATTCCCGTCGTGACGGAAGTGGAGATCGCCGCGCAAATGATTCCGTCGCCCATTGCGGCCATCACTGGCTCCAACGGGAAGACGACCACCACCTCGTTGGTCGGTCACATGCTGAGCACCGGCGGCTTGAAGGCCCGGGTGGCGGGCAATATCGGGCGTGCCCTGTCCGAGCTGGTCGGTGAGGCGAAGCCCGAGGAGTGGCTGGTGGTGGAGCTGAGCAGTTTTCAGTTGAAGGGGACGGAAACCTTTCACCCCCGGGTGGCCGCGCTCCTCAACATCGTTCCCGCCCACCTGGATTACCACGGAACGATGGAGGATTACATCGCCTCCAAAATGCGGCTTTTTCAAAACCAGACCGCCGCAGATGAGGCCATCCTCAACCGGGACTGCCCCACCGTTCGGGAAATGGCCTCCCGGCTGGAGGCCCGCGTGCGGTGGTTCAGCCGGCGGTCGGAGGTTCCGTGCGGGGCTTTTGTGCGGGAGGGATGGATGGTGTTGCGCACGTCGGAGGGAGAGGAAAGAACTCTCCTCTCCGTGGAGGAGCTCTCCCTGCCGGGGGTGCACAACCTGGAAAACGCCCTCGCCGCCGTGACGATCGCTTCCGCCTGCGGCTGTCCTGAGGAGGGAATGATCGAAGGGCTCCGAACCTTTCGCGGGGTTCCCCATCGACTGGAATACGCGGGAACCGTGGAGGGTGTCCGCTATATCAACGATTCCAAGGCGACCAACGCCCAGGCGGCCATTCGGGCCCTGGAGTCCTTTTCGGAACCGATCGTGTGGATTGCCGGAGGTTTGGACCGGGGGGACGATTTTGCCGAATTGGTCCCCCATCTGGCCCGGCGCGTCAAAGGGGTGGTCGCCTACGGAGAAGCGGGTCCCCGCCTGCTGAAACGGGCGGAGGAGGCGGGCGTTTCCAGGCGCCGGGCGGCGAAAGATGTGATGGAGGCGGTCGAACTGGCGCGACGAATGGCCGATGAAGGGGATGTCGTTCTGTTGTCCCCCGCATGCGCCAGTTGGGATCTTTACACCTCTTTCGAGGAACGGGGCGACATTTTTAAGGAGGCGGTGCATAGGTTGGTAAAGAAAGCTTGACCAACCCGTTCCGAGAGGTGAAACGCCCATGTCCAAAAATCGGACGTCTCCGGATTTCGTGATCATCATCGCCATTCTGCTTTTGGTGACCATCGGGGTGATCATGGTATACAGCGCCAGCGCCGCCTATGCTCATCACAATTACGGGGACAGTTTGTATTACGCCAAGAGGCAGCTTCTGTTTGCGGCCGTGGGCGTTTTTCTGATGTTCCTCACCGCCCAGGTCGATCCGAAGCTGTTTGTCAGGTGGGCCAAACCGGGTCTTCTTTTATGTTTTCTCCTGTTGTTGGTGGTGCTGATCCCGGGAGTGGGGATACTGCGCAACGGCGCCCGCAGTTGGCTGGGGATCGGCGCCTTCAGCATCCAGCCGTCGGAATTTACCAAACTGGGCATGATCGCCTTTCTGGCCCGCTATCTCTCGGAAAATGCCTCTCGCCTCCATTCCTTTTTCCGCGGTCTGCTTTTACCCCTTTCCGTCATTGGAGCCGCGTTCGGATTGATCATGTTGCAGCCGGATCTGGGGACCGGAGCGGTGCTCGTGGGAACGGGCATTGTGATGATCTTTTGCGCCGGTGCCCGCATGAAGCACCTGATCGGTTTGGCCATGGTGGGGCTGGCCGGCTTTGCGGGGCTCGTGCTGGCCGCTCCGTACCGGATCCAGCGGATCGCCGCCTTCCTCAATCCGTGGCAGGATCCCCTGGGAGCGGGCTATCAGGTGATTCAATCCCTCTATGCGGTCGGTCCCGGAGGGTTGTTCGGCCTCGGGTTGGGGATGAGCCGGCAGAAACACCTCTATTTGCCTGAGCCTCACACGGATTTCATTTTTTCCATTTTGGCCGAGGAGTTGGGTTTTTTGGGCGCCGGCACGGTGATCCTCCTGTTCGCCGTGCTGGTTTGGCGGGGCCTCAGGGTGGCCATCGCCGCACCGGATCGCTTCAGCGCGTTGTTGGCCGTCGGGGTGTCGGCGATGATCGCCATCCAGGCCATCATCAATATCGGAGTGGTGACCGGAGCCTTTCCCATCACGGGAATCACCCTTCCTTTTCTCAGCTACGGAGGGTCGTCTCTCATTTTGACGCTGACAGGGGCCGGCATTCTGCTCAACCTCTCCCGAACGATTCGTTAGAAGAGGAGAAAAGGACGTTTTCCGCAAGGGGCGTTCCGAGGGAATGCCTCACCCCCTCTCGCCGCTTCGAAGCGATTGGCTGAAAAGCGGGGAAACAATCGAGGCGCCCTTCCCGATTAAAAGAATATGGGGGATCGTCATGAAGAGAATCTTGCTTTCCGGCGGAGGAACGGGTGGACATATCTATCCCGCATTGGCTGTTGCCAATGCCGTACGCAGGCGTTATCCCGACGTGAAGATCGCCTACATCGGCACCGAGAACGGTTTGGAGGCCCGGATCGTTCCCCGCTCGGGGGATATTGCTTTTTACACCGTGAAGATCCAGGGTTTCAAGCGATCGCTTTCCTTGGACAATCTGCGCACGGTCAGCAAATTCGTGCGGGCAGTGAAGCGTTCCAAGGAGCTTCTCAGGGAGTTCCGTCCGGACGTGGTCGTCGGAACGGGGGGTTACGTCAGCGGTCCGGCGGTTTTTGCCGCCCATCGCCTGGACATTCCCACCCTGATCCATGAACAGAACGTTGTTCCGGGCCTGACCACGCGATTTTTGGCGCGATATGCCGATGTCACCGCCGTGAGCTTTTCCAGTTCCGAAGCCTATCTGGAACATGCGAAACGCCTCGTCCACACGGGAAATCCCCGGGCGACCGAAGTGATTCACGGAGATGCCGAAAAGGGCAGAAAATCCTTGGGACTCGAAGGTTCCGACAAGCCGATCGTTCTCTTTGTCGGAGGAAGCCGGGGCGCCCGCCCGATCAATGAGGCGGTAATGCAAATGGTTCCGCGGATGGAGGAGCTTCCGGACGTTCATTTTGTTTACGTAACCGGTGAGATTCACTTCGAGGAGATCCAGCGCAGGCTGGATGGACGAGCTCCCGGAAATCTCCGGGTGGTGCCGTTCATCTACGATATGCCGGATGTCTTGGCAACCACTTCGTTGGTGGTCGGCCGGGCGGGTGCCTCCACTCTCGCCGAATTGACCGCCCTCGGCATTCCCTCCATATTGATACCCTCACCCTATGTGACCAACAATCACCAGGAAGCCAACGCCCGCTGGCTGGAAGAGCAGGGTGCCGCGCGAGTGATTCTGGAGAAGGAATGCACGGCAGAAAATCTGTGGAGAGAGATTTCGGACATTATGAAGGATCCGTTGAAACTCCGTTCGATGGGGGATCAGGCCAAAATTCTCGGCCGGCCGAAGGCGGCGGAGGTGTTGGTGGATGAATTGGAAAGGATCTGCCGCTAGGGGCAAAATTGGACTCGGTCCCAATGGGCTTTCGTCACAAAAAGCGATGCGGGGCATAAAATATCGTAAACCGCGCTCGATTCAATGGATCCCGCAGGGGGAACGCGAAGGGGGGCACGCCGGTGAAACCGATCGTCCGGGAATTGATTGATGCAGGGGTAAGGGATGTTCGCGTCGATGAACCTTTGTCCCAACACACCACGTGGAGAGTAGGAGGGCCTGCCGACCTCTTCATCTATCCCCGAAGCAAAGAGGAACTGGAACGGGCGATGCACATCGTCCGCAAACACGGACTTCCGTGGCGGGTGATCGGACGCGGTTCCAACTTGTTGGTCCGGGATGGTGGAATCCGCGGTGTCGTATTCAAGATCGGAGAGGGACTGGACGGTCTCTCGATTGATGGCACCCGGGTTGTCGCAGGTGGGGGCTGTTCGCTGATCAAGCTGTCGCGTCAGACGGCGCGACAGGGCTTGACCGGGCTGGAGTTCGCCGAAGGAATTCCCGGCACGGTGGGGGGCGCCGTTTGCATGAACGCCGGCGCCCACGGGTCCGAAACCTCCCGGGTTTTAACTTCTGCAGAGATGATCCTGGGTACGGGGGAACGGGTCGTTTTCAGCAAGGAGGAGTTGGGGTTCCGCTATCGAACGTCCGTGTTGCAAGGAAAAGTGCAGGGGATTGTCACGGAAGCATCCTTTCAGCTGGCCTACGGAGATCCTCAAAAAATCGCCTCTGAAATGGCCCGTTACAGGGACCGGCGCAAGCAAACTCAACCCCTTCAATATCCCTGCGCGGGAAGCGTCTTCCGCAATCCACCGGGCGATCATGCTGGGCGTCTGATCGAGGCATCGGGACTGAAGGGTTATCGCGTAGGAGATGCCGAAGTGTCGACCCAGCATGCCAACTTCATCATCAATCGCGGGCAAGCCACGGCAACGGACGTGCTGGCGTTGATCGACCACATCGTCCGTACCGTTGAAGAGCGATTCGGTGTGAGGTTAAAGACGGAAGTGCAAGTGGTGGGCGAGGCCGACGCTCCCCACTCCTGAAAACCGGGGAACAGTGAAGACTCAGGGGTATGCCAACCAGAATTCGGTACAATGTCGAAGACATGAACCGAAGCCTGCAGGATGAGCATCGCTGCATGTGCCTCTCATTGCACCGAAAAGGGTTGTTCTGTCCACCCCCATCAAGGGGGGATCAGCTGCGCTTGCCTTGCGATCCTGGGCCGTTTGGGAGGGGGCTGACGGCGGATTTGTAAACGGGGGTGGAACATTGGAACAATTTGTCATTGAAGGCGGAAAACCTCTGTACGGAACGGTCCGCATCCATGGTGCCAAAAACGCGGCCCTGCCCATCCTGGCTGCCACGCTTCTGACCGGAGGCATTCATGAAATTCACGATGTTCCCCGGTTGAAGGACATCGAAGTGATGGGCCGCATTTTGGGAGCGCTGGGCGCCCGCTTTTCGAGGGCCGGAACCCGGATCCAGGTGGATGCATCCACGCTGCGGACCTGTCACATTCCCGATGTTTTGATGCGTCAGATGCGTTCTTCCATCTTTCTGATGGGGCCGCTGCTGTCCCGGTTGGGGGAAGTGAGCGTGACTCGTCCGGGAGGATGCGCCATCGGCAGCCGTCCCATCGATCTCCATCTCTACGGTTTGCAGAGCTTGGGGGCGCATATTGAGGAGAAGGACGGCCTGATCCGCTGTTCCGCCAGCAAATTGACCGGGGCGACGATTCACTTTAAAACTCCCAGCGTGGGAGCCACGGAAAATGTCATGCTGGCGGCGGTGAAGGCGGAGGGCACGACGGTGATCCGCAACGCCGCGCGGGAGCCGGAGATTGTCGATCTCCAGTCCTTTTTGAACCGGATGGGTGCGGATGTCCAAGGGGCCGGGACGGACACGATCATCATTCATGGGGTTCGGGAGCTTCACCCCGCTTCCCACGAAATCATCCCGGACCGCATCGTTGCCGGAACCCTGGCCGTGGCTGCGGCGGCTGCGGGGGGCGAGGTGACGCTGACCAACACGATTCCCGATCATCTCCGTTACACCCTACACCTGCTGAACAAGGCGGGTGTGAGCGTCAGCCCCGACGGGGATGCGATCCGCATTCGATCCGACGGCCGCCACCGGGCGGTGGGACGGATCGAAACCCAGCCCTATCCCGGTTTTCCCACCGACATGCAGCCGCAAATGATGGCCTTCCTCTGCCTGGCGGATGGGACCAGCGTCATTTGCGAGCGGATCTTCGACGCCCGACTGAAGCATGTCAGCGAGTTGGCACGTATGGGAGCCGACTTGACGGTGGAAGGCAATACCGTTTGGATTCGCGGGGTTCCCCATCTGACCGGTGCGGATGTGGAAGCGACCGATCTGCGGGCGGGAGCGGCTCTGGTGGTCGCGGGCCTGTCCGCGAGGGGAGTCACCCGGGTCGGCGGCGTTCAACACATTGACCGGGGATATGAAGGATTGGAAGAAATGCTAAGTTCCCTGGGAGGAAGAATTTACCGAAATTCTCGTTCCGATTCCGATTGACACAGCGGCACGCTACGTGCAGCTGTTTTTTGTGCCCTGGGCGGGCTTGACAATTTCCGTTTTTTTGAATTAAGCTGGGGAAAAGCCGCAGCGTTGCCCCTGTGGCAGAATGGGGCAAAGGGGGAAAATGCGCAATGGACGATCGGGTGCCGCCTTACCGGGAACTTCCCGGGCAGAACCCTCCCCCGTCCCGATGGGCCGTTCCCTTCACCCTTCTTTTTTTCACCTCGCTGTTGATCGCCTTTTTTTTGCACTCTCCATTGGGAAAAGTGGAAACAATCGTCATTGAAGGAAATCGTTTGCTGAGCAAACAGGAAATCCTGGATGAAATCCGCCTGAAAAAGGGGGCTTCTTTTTTTCGATGGAATGCCCGAAGGGCGGAACAGGTCCTCGAGGATATGCCTGAAATCGACGATGCGACGGTGGACAAGTCCTTCCCGGGGACGATCCGAATCCGCATCAGGGAAAGCCGTCAGGTTGCCCTCTGGAAGCAGGAGGACAAGCTGGTTCCCGTTCTCGCCAACGGTCGGTTTTTGACGAAGCGCCCTTGGGGGGAGCGGCCGCCTTCCGTACCGGTCCTTTCCGATTGGGGATCGAAAATGGAGGAAGGGGCGGCATTGGCCCGGGAATTGGGGCTCCTGCCCCGGAACAGGCTGGAGGAGATTTCCGAGATCCGTCCCGGAGTGGATCCGGTCTATCGCGACGTGGTTCGCGTCCATACGCGATGGGGGCACGAAGTCCGGTTGAGAATCAAGGAGTTTCATAAGAAAATGGAGTTGTACTCCGACTTTCGCCACCATCCTCCAGGAACGCTTTATCTCATCGACTCGATTCGCTTTGTTCCGGAACGACGGGGAGGGGAGTAGGCGGGCAATTTTTACCTGTTTACGGACTTTTAAACAAAAAATAGGGATAGAAAGAGGGGAAACCCTTTCCGGTGTTGAATACATGAACCAGCGAAAGTTTCCCTTGTCCCCCCTTTGGGAAACGCCTCCCCATTTTCCACCACCACTTTCGGGCAAGGAGGTGCCCATCATTTGCGCGGAGATTACATCGCCACATTAGATATCGGATCATCCAATGTACGAGTGATCGTGGCCGAAATTGAAAACGGAAAATCGCACATTGCCGGAATCGGTTCGGCAATCTCCAGGGGGATGAAGAAGGGAGCGATCATCGACATCGACCATACCGTCGAGTCCATCCAGGAAGCGGTGGACAAGGCGGAGCAAATGGTTGGGATAGACATCTCCGACGTGTACGTGGGGATTTCCGGGGATCATATCTCTCTGCAGCCCAGTCATGGAGTTGTCGCCGTTTCCAGCGAAAGCCGAGAGATCGGAAGTCACGACATCGAACGGGTCCTTGAGGCCTCGCGCATGACTGCGTTGCCGCCGGAGCGGGCCATCATCGAAGTGGTCCCGAAGCAGTTCATCGTCGACGGCCTCAGGGGAATTCGGGATCCCTCCCGCATGATCGGCGTTCGTCTCGAAGTGGATGCCATCCTCGTCACGGGCACCAAGACCATCATTCACAACGTCTTGCGTTGTGTGGAACGAGCCTCCCTCACAGTTGCAGGAATAGTCCTGCTTCCCCTTGCAGCCGGCGAATATTGCCTTTCTCCCGACGAGAAGAACCTGGGTGTCGTCTTTGCGGATATCGGAGGTGGAACGACCTCGCTCGCCATTTTTGAGCAGGGTCATTTGGCCGCAACCGCCGTGGTTCCGATTGGGGGGGAGTACATAACAAACGACATCGCCATTGGACTTCGTACCCAGAAGGAGACGGCGGAGCAGTTAAAAAGGAAATACGGGGTTGCGTCCGTCGAACACGCTTCAAGCGATGTGACATTTCCGGTTTCGTCCATCGGCAACCGGGAAAAGACAATAAGCCAAGTCGATTTGGCTCACATCATCGAACCGCGGGTGGAAGAGATCTTTCATCTGATTCGTCAAAGGGTCGAATCTCTCGGGTTTTCCGGTGAACCAGCCGGTGGTTATGTGTTGACGGGTGGGGCGGTGTCGATTCCCCACATGTTGACGGTGGCACATCAGTCCCTTGGACCGGCGGTCCGCATCGCCACCCCGACGGAAGCGGGTGTCAAGGATCCCTCATTCACGGGAGGGGTGGGCATGGTCCATTATCTTCTCAGGGGACCGCTGAACCGGCAGGTTTCTTCCAGTTCGGAAAAACCCACCCGGCAGAAGAGTCAGCGGGGTCCCTCACCCCTGGAACGGATGAAGAAATGGTTGAGCGAGTTCATCTGAAGTAGCAATCCTTTACACTTCGGGAGATCGACAAAAATGGAGGGACATGCGATGTTGGAGTTTGATATGGATGTGGAACAAATTGCCCAAATCAAAGTGATTGGCGTCGGCGGGGGCGGCAGCAATGCTGTCAACCGGATGATCGAGGCGGGGGTGCAGGGTGTTGAATTTATCGCCGTCAACACCGATGCCCAGGCGCTCAACAACTCCTTGGCTCCGATCAAGTTGCAGATCGGGGAAAAGCTGACGAGAGGGTTGGGTGCCGGGGCAAACCCGGAGATCGGCAAAAAAGCGGCGGAGGAAAGCCGTGAAAGCATTGAAAATGTTCTCAAGGGGGCGGATATGGTCTTTGTGACCGCCGGAATGGGCGGAGGAACAGGGACAGGAGCCGCTCCTGAGATTGCGGCGATTGCCCGGGAGCTGGGGGCCCTCACGGTCGGAGTCGTCACCCGTCCCTTCACCTTTGAAGGGAGAAAACGTTCGCTCCAGGCCGAGCAGGGCGTCGCAGCCCTGAAGGAAAAGGTGGACACCCTGATCGTAATTCCCAACGATCGCCTGCTGGAGATCGTGGATAAAAATACTCCGATGCTGGAGGCCTTCAGGGAAGCGGACAATGTGTTGCGCCAAGGGGTGCAGGGCATCTCGGATCTGATCGCGGTTCCCGGGCTGATCAACCTCGATTTTGCCGACGTGAAGACGATCATGACCGAGCGGGGATCGGCCCTGATGGGGATCGGCACCGCCACCGGCGAAAATCGGGCGGCGGAGGCGGCGAAAAAGGCCATTTGCAGCCCGCTGCTTGAGACTTCCATTGACGGGGCCCGGGGGGTGCTGATGAACATCACCGGGGGAACCAATCTCAGCCTCTATGAGGTGAATGAATCGGCGGACATCGTCGCGTCGGCCGCCGATCCGGAAGTGAACATGATTTTCGGGGCGGTGATCAATGAGGATCTCAAGGACGAGATCATCGTGACGGTGATCGCCACCGGTTTTGACCATAAAAACCAGGAGGAGGCTCCGCGGAGAAAACCGCACATGGATGTGCGGGACGATAAACCCTCCAAGGGGTTGGTCATCACCTCCTATTCGGAAAATGACGATCTGAACATCCCCACCTTCCTGCGCAATCCCCGGCGCAAAAAATAGCCCGCCGGCGCGCCCGCCGAAAATCGGCGGGCGCTGTTTTTTTACTCCCAACGTTCGACGAAAAAAGTTGGATTTTAACGCAAGTTTAGACAGACTTTGAAATATAGATTGTAATATACTGTTTTCACCAAGCTGTCGGGAGAAGGGGGGCAGTGGATGGTCATCTATGCGGACATGGTCTTCCTCTTCAACCTGTGCGTCGACGGGTTGATTCTGTGGATGACCTCGGCCATCCGCCGTCAACCCACTAGATGGTGGCGGATCCTGCTGGCGTCCGCCCTCGGGGCGGGATATTCGGTCATGCTCCTGTGGCCGGTCTTTTCCGTCGCCTTCGTCCTTCCGCTGAAGGTGCTCGTTTCGGTGATCATGGTATGGACCGCCTTCGGTTTTTCCTCTCCCGTCGCCTTTTTGCGGAGCGTCGTGGTGTTTTACCTGGTTTCCTTTGTGATGGGAGGGGCCATGTTCGCCCTGCATTACTTCGTCACCGGAAGCGGACAGGTGGAGGGAGGAGTGTTTTTCACCCAATTCACGGGATGGGGCTCTCCCGTTTCCTGGCTGTTCGTATTGGTTGCCTTTCCGATCGTTTGGCTGTACACGCGCCACGCTTTCCGCTCTCTCCAGGAACGGCAGGCCGTTCATCAGTTCCTGGTTCCCCTCTCCATCGATCTGGGGGGAAAGAGCCTGGAATGCACCGGTTTGATCGACACGGGCAACCAACTCCGGGATCCCCTGACGCGGACGCCCGTCATCATGGTGGAATTGAGGGCTGTCGCCCCGTGCCTTCCCGACGAGCTGGTGGCTTATACGCAAAACGGGGATTGGTCCTCCGACTGGCCTTCCCTTCCGCAGGAGTGGATGACCCGGATCCGGCTCATCCCCTTCCGGGGGGCGGGAAGCCGCGGGGGCATGATGATCGCCCTGAAGCCTGATCGAATCATGATCTGCACCGGCGGGGTGTGGCACGAGGTGGAGCGGGCGCTGCTCGGTCTGGATAGCGGTCGCCTTTCCTCAGACGGCAGTTATCATGCGATCATTCATCCCGCCTGCCTGCCGGCGGTAGGTTGAGCTTCGGGCGATCCAACCCTGAAAACTGTACAAGGAGGTCGGATTGATGCTGGTCAGGTGGAAATTGGCCATCCAATTGTTCTGGTACCGGCTCCTGATCATCTTGGGTTTCAGGGGGGAAGAGATCTATTACATCGGAGGGAGCGAAGCGCTTCCCCCGCCGCTTACCCGGGAGGAAGAGGAGATTTTGCTGGAGAAGCTCCCGAGCGGAGACGCGGCCGTCCGGGGGATGCTGATCGAGCGCAACCTTCGGCTGGTTGTCTATATTGCGCGGAAGTTTGAAAATACCGGGATCAACATTGAAGACCTGGTTTCCATCGGAACCATCGGCTTGATCAAAGCGGTCAACACCTTTGATCCCAGTAAGAAGATCAAGCTTGCCACTTATGCCTCCCGCTGCATTGAGAACGAGATCCTGATGTTTCTTCGGCGCAACAACAAGGTGCGTTCCGAAGTCTCCTTCGACGAACCCCTCAACACCGACTGGGACGGAAATGAGCTGCTTCTTTCGGATGTGTTGGGAACGGAGGACGACATCATCTATCGAAACATCGAAGAGGAAGTGGACCGCACCATTCTCCGGGACGCCCTCAACAAATTGTCGGACAGGGAAAGGGAAATCATGGAACTCCGCTTCGGACTCAACGGGGGTGAGGAGAAGACGCAGAAGGATGTGGCCGATCTCTTGGGAATTTCCCAATCTTACATTTCCAGGCTGGAAAAGAGAATTATTAAGCGGCTCCGCAAGGAATTTAACAAAATGGTGTAAATGTCTGACCCTCTCCGGGTGAATTATAAATTTCCCTCCTCAGGAGATACTGTCAAGTAATGCTTCCCTGAGGAGGGTTATCCATGGCGCGAAACAAAGTTGAAATCAGCGGAGTGGATACATCCAAACTGCCGGTACTGACCAATGAACAAATGCGGGAATTGTTTCGGGCATACCAGGCCGGGGACCGATCTGCCAGGGAAAAGCTGGTAAACGGCAACCTTCGGTTGGTCCTCAGCGTGATTCAGCGTTTCAACAACCGGGGAGAAAACGCCAACGATCTGTTTCAAGTGGGTTGTATCGGCTTGATGAAAGCAATCGACAACTTCGATCTGGGTCAGAACGTCAAATTCTCCACCTATGCCGTACCGATGATCATCGGGGAGATTCGCCGTTATCTCCGCGACAACAACCCGATCCGCGTGTCCCGCTCCCTGCGTGATATCGCCTACAAGGCCCTGCAGGTTCGGGATTCGCTCACGAACCGGTTTTCCCGTGAGCCGACCATCATGGAGATTGCGGAAGCGATGGGGGTCTCCAAGGAAGAGGTGGTGTTTGCCCTGGATGCCATTCAGGATCCCGTTTCCCTGTTTGAACCCATCTATCAGGACGGGGGAGACCCTATCTATGTGATGGACCAGTTGAGCGATGACCGGCAGAAGGATATTTACTGGGTGGAAAAGATTGCTCTCCGGGAAGCGATGAACAAACTGAACGATCGGGAAAAGGCGATTTTATCCATGCGATTTTTTGAGGGAAAAACGCAGATGGAAGTGGCGGAGGAGATCGGGATCTCCCAGGCCCAGGTCTCCCGCCTGGAAAAGGCGGCCATTCAGCAAATGCAGAAGTACATATGACGGGCCGTGCCCGTCTTGGCCGCGTACATTTTTCCGATCGGGCTCATATACTTGAAGTAAACGACTAAAGCAAGGTGAGCCCGATGATCAAGATTTCCGAATTGCAGTCCAAAGATGTGGTCAGCATCACGGATGGCCGAAAGCTTGGGCAGATTCACGATTTGGAGCTGGATCTCAGGGAGGGTCAAATCACGGCGTTGGTGGTTCCGGGAGAATCCCGGTTTTTTGGATGGATGTCCGGGGGGAAAGAGTGGGTGATCCCCTGGAATCAGATCGTCAAAATCGGTGCCGACGTGATACTGGTTCGCCTGGATCCCCAGACTTTGGAAGAGGAGCCGTCGCCGAAACCGCTTCTTAACCGTCCATCCGACAATTATCGACCTACTTAACCCTTGTCTCCTCTCCGATATGTGGTAAGATAGGATAAAGGAGGGGAGGACGTGGAACCTTTTCGGTACCGGGAAGATGCGAAGATTCCCTGTTTTTCTTTACATCCCTGGGAAAATGCTTTTCCCAACCTCGTCGCGGGGATGAGCGCCCGCAAGGCATCCCCGGACCCGTACCGGCACAACTATGCACTTCACGTCGGAGATGACCCGGACCGTGTACGGTTGAACCGTCAGAAGCTGGCTGAGCAGCTGGGGATGTCCTTTTCCGCTTGGACCTGCGGGGAGCAGGTACACGGCGCGGATATCGCAGAAGTCTCCTCCGAGGATCGCGGAAAAGGTCGGAACTCGCTGGAAACCGCCCTGCCCTCCGTTGACGGTTTGCTTACGGACCAAGAAGACATACTGCTTACCTCCTTTTATGCCGATTGTGTTCCTCTCCTGTTTTACAGTCCGGATTCAAGCATCATCGGGTTGGCCCATGCGGGATGGAGGGGGACCGTGGGCAGAATCGGTCCGCGAATGGTGGAAAAGATGGTCCGGCGGGGAGCGAAACGCGAGGGCATTCTCGCGGCGATCGCCCCGTCCATCGGCGGTTGTTGCTACGAAGTGGACGAGCATGTCGTGGGTCCCTTGAGTCAATCCCTTTCCGATCTGTCAGGAGTTATCAATCCATCCCGACCGGGTCGATGGATGTTGGATCTGAAGGCAGCCAACCGAAAACTGTTGCTTGAGGCCGGGATCCGGGAAGAAAATCTCCTGGTCAGCGGATGGTGCACCTCTTGTCACGAGGAGCATTTCTTTTCTCACCGCCGGGATCAGGGACGGACCGGTCGCATGGTGGCGTGGATCGGTATGCGGAAAGGAAGGAAGGTGTAATGGACGAACTTCGGCGACGCTGGAATGGGATCAAGGAAGAAATCGAAGCAGCCTGCCGTCGATCGGGCCGCGATCCCCGGGAAGTCCGGGTTGTGGCGGTGACCAAGTATGTGGATTCGGAAACGATCCGACAAGTGTTGGATATGGGGCTGAGGGACATCGGCGAAAGCCGGGTGCAGGAAGCGGTTCCGAAGTGGAAAGCCCTTGAGGGCCGCGGCGATTGGCATTTCATCGGCCATCTGCAGCGGAACAAGGTGAAGGATGTGGTCACCCGATTTACATATATTCACTCGCTTGACCGCTATTCCCTGGCCGAGGAGATCAACCGGCGGGCCAGGCAGGTTGACCGCAAAATGCGCTGTTTCATTCAGGTCAACGTTTCCGGAGAGGAGTCGAAATTTGGCCTGCCTCCGAGTGAAGTGGCCGAATTTGCGCGGGAGGTGGCGCAGCTCCCTTACATCCAGCTGGAGGGATTGATGACGATGGCTCCTCGTTCGGACAATTCTGAAGAAGTCCGCCCCATCTTTCGGCGTCTGCGGGAGATCCGGGATGAGATTCGCCTCTCCGGAGACCCGAGGCTCAGGCTTCCTCACTTATCGATGGGGATGTCGCAGGATTACACGGTCGCCGTGGAAGAAGGGGCCACGTGGCTTCGTCTGGGATCGGTCCTGGTTGGCGAATCGCGGTGAGGGCGAGTAGGGAGGCGGTTCCGATCGGCAACTTTATGGATCGAATCATGGGTTTTTTCGGGATTCCCGAGGATGATGTTCTGGAGGAGGTAGAGGAAACAGAATCCGGACAGCCCCAGGGGCGGGGGCGGAACAAAGTGGTTTCCCTCCACACCCAGAAGCAGATCCGTGTCGTTCTGTCCGAGCCGCGTTCCTACGAAGAGGCTCAGGAAATCGCCGACAATCTGAAGAGCCACCGCCCAGTGGTCGTCAATCTTCAGCGAGTCCGCAAGGAACAGGCCATCCGAATCATCGACTTTCTCAGCGGCACGGTTTACGCGCTCGGAGGGAGCATTCACAAACTGGGGAGCCACATCTTCATGTGCACCCCGGCCAACGTGGACATACAGGGAACAATCTCCGACATGCTGAATGAAGACACGAAAGATTTGTTGAGGTGACCCGATGGATATCGTTTTCGAGCTAGTCTCATGGGGTTTCTACGCCTACTACCTGCTGATTTTCATCTACATCATCATGTCCTGGATTCCGCAGGCGCGGGAATCGGCGGTGGCTTACGCGATTGCCCGGTTGGTGGAACCGTATCTGTCGGTGTTCAGGAGCATCATTCCGCCCATCGGCATGATCGACATCTCCCCGATTGTGGCCCTCATCGCCCTTCGCTTCGTTGAGCAAGGTGTCTACGCGATTCTCAAGTGGGTGCTCGGTCCCTTCATGTTATGAGCAGGCGGGAATCAGCGATCTGGGAGCATTTTCACCCCGAGGAGCATCCCTTTGTGGAGCGCGTTCTGGATTGGACCGACCGCGCAGCGCGCGGCCAGCCGGTCCGGACCCCGTTCCTCGATCCGCGGGGGAAGGCGATCGTCGAGTCTCTGGTCGGTCAAGGGGGGGAAATCCAGCCTTTCTTTGACGGAGGCTATGAAGGGGCTGAACGCTGCCGCTGCTTGATCGCTCCCTGGTGGATTTCCCCGAAGGAGGAGGCCTTCGGCTTGTCGTTCCTGTCCGTGCGGACTGGGAGACGATCCGGCCATCTTCGCCATCCGGACGTACTGGGGGCTCTGTTGGGATTGGGCATCAAGCGGGAGATGATCGGAGATATTCTCATTTCGCAGGATTCGCAGGAAGGGTGCTTTGTGATCGTCGCCCATGAAATCGCAGACTTTGTCGTCCTTCACTTGGATCGCATCGGCTCGGAATCGGTCTCTCTAGAGTTGTGCGACCGGGACGATTTGGTGGTGCCGGAACGCCGGGTGGAGCAGTGGACCGTCACGGTGGCTTCCCTGCGGGTGGATGCCCTGGTGTCCAGCGTCTTTCGCTTGTCCCGGGCCAAAGCCTCCGAGGCGATTCGCAGCGGAAAATGCCGGGTCAACTGGCAGGTGACGGAGGACCCTTCCCGCACGCTGGGGGAGGGGGATACCGTCTCCCTGCGGGGGTGGGGACGGTTTCGGGTCGACGCCGTGGAGGGAAAAACGAAAAAGGGAAGATTTCGGGTGAGGGTGGAGCAGCCGAGATGAAGGCCGGCCGAATTGGTACTTCATTCCGATTGAAAGGGTATTTTCCCCAAAAAAAAAGGAACGCAACCATTTTTTACCCGGAATTTGGACAAGTCGGTATGGCTTTCCGGCAGGATTTTTGTTAGTATTGTCGAATAGAGAACGTTGAAGCACTCCGGAGGAGGTGTCGATCATGCCGCTTACGCCATATGATATACACGATAAAGAGTTTAAACGCTCTTTCCGCGGTTATGATGTGGACGAAGTGAATGATTTCCTTGATCAGATTATCAAGGAGTTTGAATTCCTGATCCGGGAAAAGCAACAACTGGAACAACAGGTGGAAGAACTGCAGGCGGAATTGGAACGGGTGATGGAGGAGCAGTCGATGCAGGCTCCGGTTCCGTCGCGCGATACCCAGCAAGCAGCCCAACCGCCGCAGCGTTATCAGGAAACACAGGTTACTTCCACTTCCGCTCTGACTTCGATGGAACAGAGCATTCACAAATCGATTCGCGTGGCTCAGGAAGTGGCGGAGGAAGTTCGCCTGAACGCCAAGAAAGAGGCCGAGTTGATCGTCCAGGAGGCGGAGAAGAACGCCGACCGGATCATCAACGAGGCGCTGCAAAAGGCCCGGGCCATCCACAGCGAGCTGCTGGATTTGAAGCAAAAGGCGACGATTTACCGCGCCCGTTTCCGCACCTTGGTCCAGTCCCATCTCGATATCCTGGAGAACTCCGATTGGGAGTCCCTGGAGGAACTGGAGGAAGGGCTTGAGGAAGTGGGCAAACAGTTGGAGGAGTACACGGAACATCAGGAAATGGATGAGAACCAAGTCCCGATGGATAATTTCCATACCCAGGAATACGAATCGCCGGTCTTTGAAGATGAGCCCTCCTATGAGCTGGAAGAGGAGGATGAACCGAGGCGGGAGCTGCGACGCACTTCCCGTAAGCTGAAGAAAAAAGCGATGTTCTGATGATCATCGACGCAAGCTGCATATGATCCCTTGACACACCCCTTTGGGATGGGTATAATTGCCAAAAAACCAGTTCAGGTAAAGGCGAAGAACGGGACGAGTAGACAGAAAGCCTGCGGACCAGCGAATTAGGGTAGGGTGGAAGCCTAATCCAGACTTCTGTCCAAAATCCCCCGGGAGCCGTCGCCTGAAACTTTACCGGAGTAGGGCAGACCGGGTCATTCACGTTACGAATGAAAGAGCGGGTGCGTTTTTCCCTTTGTCGGAAAACGGACCTATTAGGGTGGTACCGCGGGAACCTTCTCGTCCCTAGGGGGATGGGGGAGGTTTTTTTCTTTTTATAGGAGAGTGAGAGAGCATGGATTACAGCCAAACCTTAAACTTGCCGAAGACCGATTTTCCCATGCGAGGCAACCTGCCCAAAAGGGAGCCGGAGATTCAAAAATGGTGGGATGAGATCAATATCTACCATCAGGTGCAGAAGCGGCGTCAGGGAAGGCCGAAGTTTGTGCTCCACGACGGGCCTCCCTATGCCAATGGCGATATTCACATCGGTCACGCCCTGAACAAGACCTTGAAGGATATCATTATCCGCTTCAAATCCCTTCAAGGCTACGATGCCCCCTATGTGCCCGGGTGGGACACCCACGGATTGCCCATCGAGCATGCGATCGTCTCCAAAAAGGGGATCGATCGGAAGAGGGTGGACCCCGTCCAGTTTCGGGAGATGTGCAAGGAATACGCCTTGTCCTTCGTCGAGAGGCAAAAGGAACAGTTCAAGCGGCTGGGCGTGCGCGGAGATTGGGAAAACCCCTATCTGACGCTGCGTCCCCGATACGAGGCGAGACAAATTCGCCTGTTCGGCGAGATGGTGCGAAAGGGGTACATTTACCGCGGGCTCAAGTCCGTGTACTGGTCTCCCTCTTCGGAAACGGCGTTGGCGGAGGCTGAAGTGGAATATCGGGACAAGCGTTCGCCGTCCATCTATGTCGCTTTCCCCGTCAAGGACGGCAAGGGCGTACTGCCTGAGGAGAATACGTCCGTGGTGATCTGGACGACGACTCCGTGGACGATACCCGCCAACCTGGGCATCGCCGTTCATGCCGATTTTACCTACACCCTCGTCCGCGCCGGGGAGCGTCAATATCTTTTGGCCGAAGAGCTGGTGGACGAGGTCATGGGGACGATCGGCATCGAAAGCTTCGAGCGGCTCGGCTCCTGGAAGGGAAGTGAACTGGAGGGGGTCGTCTGCCGGCATCCCTTCTACGACAGGGAAAGTCCGGTAATCCTCGGAGATCATGTCACCCTGGACGCAGGGACAGGCTGTGTACATACCGCCCCTGGTCACGGGGAGGAAGACTTCCTTCTGGGTCAGAAATACGGACTTGGAGTGCTGTGTCCGGTCGATGAAAAGGGCCGGTTTACCACGGAAGCCCCGGGTTTCGAAGGGATGTTCTACGACGACGCCAACAAGGCGGTCACGCAGAAGCTGGAGGAAGTGGGGGCCCTTCTGAAACTCAGCTTCATCACCCACCAGTATCCCCATGACTGGCGGACCAAGAAGCCGGTAATCTTCCGGGCGACGGAGCAATGGTTCGCTTCCATCGACGGCTTCCGCCAGCAGATGCTGGAGGCGATCAAGGATGTCAAATGGACGCCGTCCTGGGGTGAGGTCCGTATCGGCAACATGATCGCCGAACGGAGCGACTGGTGCATCTCCCGCCAGCGGGTATGGGGAGTTCCCCTGCCCATCTTCTACTGCAAGAAGTGCGATCACCCGCTGATCACGGAGGAGACGATCGACCGGATCGCGTCCATTTTCGAGAAGGAAGGATCCTCCGCCTGGTACGCCAAGGATGTGGAGGAGCTGCTTCCGCCGGGTACCCGCTGTCCGGAATGCGGCCATGATTCCTTCCGCAAGGAAACGGACACCATGGATGTCTGGTTTGATTCGGGGAGCAGCCATGCCGCTGTGCTGATGGAGGACGAGCGGCTCACTTGGCCGGCGGATCTCTATCTGGAGGGATCCGACCAGTACCGGGGATGGTTCAACTCTTCCCTGTCGACGGCGGTGGCCACCACCGGCCGGGCTCCCTACAAGGGTGTGCTGAGCCACGGTTTCACCCTGGACGGTGAAGGGCGGAAGATGTCCAAGTCCCTGGGCAACACGGTGGAGCCCAAGAAAGTGATCCAATCCTACGGAGCGGACATTTTGCGCCTCTGGGTGGCATCCGTGGAGTACCAGGCCGACGTGCGGATCTCTGACGACATCCTGAAGCAGATTGCCGAAGTGTATCGGAAGATCCGCAACACCTTCCGTTTCCTCCTGGGCAACCTGTATGATTTCGATCCCGCTTCACACCGGTTGAACTGGGAGGAGTTGAACGCGATCGATCGATACGCCCTCATCAAGCTGCAGCGTTTGATCGATCGGGTAACCAAGGCCTACGAGGGCTACGAGTTCCACCTGGTGTACCATTCGATCCACACCTTCTGCGCGGTATTTCTCAGCCAGTTCTATCTGGACGTGCTGAAGGACCGGCTGTACACGCAACCGGCGGACTCTAAGCTGCGCCGCTCCTCCCAGACGGCGATGTACGAGATTCTTCTCGCGCTGGTCAAAATGGTGAGCCCGATCATTCCCCACACGGCGGATGAAGTGTGGCGCCACATTCCCGGAACGGAGGAAGTCAGCGTACAGTTGACCGATTTCCCGACGGTTCGTACCGAATGGCTGACGGCTTCCCTCGAGGAAAAATGGGATCGATTCCTCGACCTGCGGGACGTGGTTCTCAAAGCCCTCGAGGAGGCACGTCGGGAAAAAATGATCGGCAATTCCCTCGGGGCGATGCTGACCCTTTATCCCTCGCGGGAGGTACGGGACCTTCTGGAAGGAATGGAGGAGAAATTGGAGCAGTTGTTCATCGTCTCCAAAGTGGAATTCGCTCCGCCCGAGGCGAAACCGGAAGGTCGCGTGTTCACCGAGGACGGTCTTTCCGTCCGCGTCTCGCCGTCGCCGGGAGAAAAATGTCAGCGCTGCTGGATGATTCTCCCTTCGGTCGGAAACGATCCCGACCATCCCGAGCTGTGCGACCGCTGTGTGGAAACGGTTCGCCAAGTAGGCATGCAGGCGGGATGAAGCGGCATCACCCCCTTCCCATGGAAGGGGGTTTTTGTTTTATAGCGGAGCCGACGGGCGATTCCGCGGGGCTCATGCCCAGGTACAAAGGAGCGGACATTTTTTGGCGGTGATTTTCTGGCGGAAAAAACCCGTGGGAAAGGGGTAATCTAAGGAAGAATTCGTTGGGGGGAAATCGGAATGAGCGGCGACGAAAAGGAACTGGAAGAGAGGTTGCGCCGAATCGATGAGCGGCTGAAGCGGATTGCCCGCCAGATGGAGATGGGTGAAATCGCCGAATATATTCAGCTGTTAAATCGCCCCAGGCGATTGATTTTGATCAACATCGTCGCCGGCATCGCCCGGGGGGTGGGTATCGCCATCGGGGTCACCCTGTTTACGGCAACAATCATCTACGGATTGCAGAAGCTGGGGGCGCTCAACCTTCCCATCATCGGGGATTTCATCGCGGAAATCGTCAAGATTGTGCAAGCCCAGCTGGAATTGGACGGAATCCAATATTGACCAGAAGGAGGAGCGATGGATGACGGAAGAGCAGATGTTGAAGTTGCGGGAGCAGCTGCTTGAAGAAAAGCGTCACCTGGAAAAACGGCTGAAGAAAAACCGAAATTACGGCCTGGAACAAGGCATGAACGATTCGATCGGGGAGCTGTCCGGCTACGACAACCACCCCGGAGACATCGGAACGGAGCTGTACGAGCGGGGGAAGGATCTGGCCCTGAACGCGGAGGACGAAGACCGGCTCAAGGAAATCCATCAGGCGCTGGACCGAATGGAGAGAGGGGAATACGGAATCTGTGCGGTGTGCGGCCGTGAAATCCCCGTCGAACGGCTGGAAGCGGTGCCCGAGACGGCCTATTGCGTGGAGCATGAGCCGGAGCGGACGGTTTCGGGAAGAAGGCCGGCGGAGGAAAAGGTGATCCATCCGCCCTTCGGAGAACACAGTTACGACGGCCTGGACCGCACCATGTACGATGCCGAAGACGCCTGGCAGGATGTGGAGAGGTATGGGACCTCCAATCCCCCGGACATGTATCCGGAGGGGAGAGACTACAATCGGCTTACCGTCGACCCGGATGAGAGGCGGGGATACGTGGACGATCTGGAGGCGGTGGCCGTCTCGGATCTGACGGGCCGCAGCAGCCAACCCCTTCCGGAAATCACCCGAAATCGTGCCCATGATCGGGCGGTCGAAAACGAAGCGGAAAAAGAGGATGAGGGCTGGGACCGGATCTAGAGGGACGGGGTGTGCGAAGGCCGAGGCTTCACCGCCGGGGCGCTTCGGCGGCACCCCCCTTGTTTCGGACGATCCCACTTCAAAAATGCAAAGGGCTGACGGATGCGCCCGGGGCGCTTCCCGTCAACTGTTGTTCCCCGAGGGACGCCTGTGCTAAAATTTAAGGGAGCGTGAGGCAGTTTACGCGAAGGTGGCGGGGAGGCAATCAACTTTGAGGTATTACGGGATTTCTCTGGCGGTTCTCCTGCTCGATCAGGTGACAAAATGGCTGGTTCTGGACCGGATGAAGCTCTATGAATCGATTCCCGTGGTGGACGGGATTTTTTACATTACATCGCATCGAAATCGAGGGGCCGCTTTCGGGATTTTGCAAAATCAGCAATGGTTTTTCATCCCTGTCACGTTAATCGTGGTGGCGGTCCTCATCTATTATTTGTGGGTTTTCCGTCGGGCGCGCCCCTTAGCTTCCTGGTCCTTTTCCCTGATCCTCGGCGGGGCCGTCGGCAATCTGATCGACAGGATACGGATGGGAGAAGTGGTGGACTTTCTGGATTTTCAACTGATCAATTATCCGATTTTCAACGTGGCCGATTCGGCGATCGTCATCGGCGTGGCCCTGTTTATTCTCGACATGATTAAAAACCCGGCCAAGGAAACCGGCAATCGATTTTCCGAAGTGAGGGACGGACGTTGACGGAAGGGGAAGAATGGCGAAATTGGGTAGTGGATGAAGGGGGAAACGGTCAGCGGATCGACAAATGGTTGGTTTCCCTCGACGGAGTGACCTGGTCCCGGATGATGGTCCAGGCTTGGATCCGCGCCGGTCGCGTCCGGGTGAACGGACGTGAGGTCAAGGTCAACTACCGGTTGAAGGAAGGGGAGACGGTGGCTCTATCCGTTCCCCCGGTGGAAGAGATACATATTGAACCGGAAGCGATTCCCCTGGACATCCGCTACGAAGATCAGGATGTCATCGTGGTCAACAAGCCGCGGGGCATGGTGGTCCATCCCGCACCGGGCAACCCCCGCGGGACGCTGGTGAATGCCCTGCTGGCCCACTGCAAGGACTTGTCCGGCATTGGCGGGGTGATCCGCCCGGGGATCGTGCATCGGATCGACAAAGACACCTCCGGTCTGATCATGGCCGCGAAAAACGACGAGGCGCACCAGGCGCTCGCCGCCCAATTGAAGGCGCATCGGGTGGAGCGGGTATACACTGCCGTGGTTCACCACGAAATTCCGCACGATCGGGGAACGGTGGACGCGCCGATCGGACGGGACCCCCACCATCGGCAACGCATGGCAGTGGTGCACCGGACGGGGAAGCGGGCAGTGACCCACTTTGTGGTCCGGGAACGATTCCGGGATGCCACCCTGATCGAATGCCGCCTCGAGACCGGGCGAACCCACCAGATTCGAGTGCACATGCAATATATCGGCCATCCGCTCATCGGGGATCTCGTCTACGGTCCGAAAAAGTGCCGCTATCCGATTCGGGGACAGGCCCTTCACGCCCGGGTCCTCGGCTTTGAACACCCCCGGACGGGCGAGCGGATTCGTCTGGAAGCGGAACTGCCCCAGGACATGGAGCGGCTTTTGGCCCAACTGCGGGCCGAGTCCCTGTAAAGGATTGGATAAAATTCTTTCTTGACAATGCACCAAATCTCGGAGATAATCCCTTTGAAGGAAAACCACCTTTAAACCCAGTCCCGTGAGGCTGGCAAGGGCCATATTCCGTGTTCGTTCGTCGGAAACGGCGGCTTCTTGCCCTGCGGGCGGGAAGCCTTTTTTGATGCAGACAGAAGGAGGAGGGCGAGTGGCTGCGGGAAAGATCATTCTGGATGAGGCGGCGATCCGCCGGGCTTTGACGCGGATTGCCCACGAGATCCTGGAGAGGAACAAGGGTGTGAAGGATTGCGTCCTGATCGGAATCCGGACCCGTGGCATCTACCTGGCCAGGCGGTTGGCGGACCGGATTCGGACGATCGAGGGCGAATCGGTGCCCGTTGGGGAGCTGGACATCACCCTGTATCGGGACGATTTGTCGGAGAAGGCGGAGCAGCCCGAGGTGCGGGGCACGGAAATCCCCTTCGAGATCCACGGGAAAAAGGTGATTTTGGTCGATGACGTCCTGTACACGGGTCGGACCGTGCGGGCGGCGATGGATGCGCTGATCGACCGGGGACGCCCCCAGATGATCCAGCTCGCCGTCCTGATCGACCGGGGGCACCGCGAATTGCCGATCCGTCCCGACTATGTGGGAAAAAACGTGCCCACCTCCCGGGATGAAGTCATCTCGGTCCTCGTTTCGGAATTTGACAAGGAAGATCAAGTGATTCTCGGAAAACGGAACACCCCCCTTTAAGGCGGTCCCGTGAGGCCGGCAAGGGAGGCGCTGATGGGTGTGCTGCGACCTCTTTGCCGGCCGGCAAAGAGGTTTTTTCATGACAGGAGGCGATTTGCATGAACAAGTCCATCGTGATGGATGTCCGCGAGCGGCCGAGGCCGCTTCAGTGGCTGGCGCTCAGCTTGCAGCACCTTTTTGCGATGTTTGGCGCCACGATTCTGGTTCCCGTCCTGACCGGGCTCAACCCGGCGGTGGCGCTTCTTTCCAGCGGTATCGGCACCCTGACGTACCTGATCGTGACCCGGGGAAAGATTCCCGCCTACCTGGGTTCGTCCTTCGCTTTCATCGTACCGATCATTACCGTGTCCCAGACGGAAGGAACGGGCGCCGCGCTGTTCGGCTGTTTTCTGGCCGGGCTGGTCTACGGCGTGGTCGCGCTCTTGATCTACCGGTTCGGTGTGGATTGGCTCCATCATCTGCTGCCGCCGGTGGTGATCGGATCAGTGGTGATCGTGATCGGTCTCGCCCTGGCCGGGGTGGCCGTCGACATGGCCAGCACGGAGCAGGTGACCCGGGAATTGCCGAAAACCGTGGAAGGGTTCCACTCCCTGCCCGGTACCGTGGAAAACGTGGATACGGAGGCGGGAACGGTCACCCTGAAGGTTTACTCCCTGAAACATTTCTCCGTCGCCTTGGCCACTTTGGCCATCGCCATCATCGCCAGCATCTTTTTCCGGGGCTTTTTGAACCTGATTCCGGTGTTGATCGGAATCGTCGGAGGATACGGGGTGGCGGCTGCGGCCGGATTGGTGGACTTTACGCCGGTGAAGGAAGCGGATTGGTTTGCCCTGCCCTCCTTTGACACCCCGATCCTTTCCTGGAAAGCGGCTTTGGTCATCGTTCCGGTCGCCCTCGTGACCCTGGCGGAACACATCGGCCACCTGATGGTGACCAGCGGCATCATGAATCGGGATCTCGCCAAGGATCCGGGTCTCCACCGCTCCCTCCTCGGCGACGGGCTGGCCACATCCATCGCTGCTCTGTTCGGAGGTCCGCCCAACACCACCTACGGGGAGAACATCGGCGTGATGGCGATCACCCGCATCTTCAGCGTGTACGTGATCGGCGGTGCGGCCCTCCTCGCCTGCAGCTTCGCCTTCATCGGCAAGCTCTCGGCCCTGATTTCCACGATTCCGCCCGCCGTGATGGGAGGCGTGTCCATCCTCCTGTTCGGAATCATCGCCTCGGCGGGGTTGCGCATGCTGGTGGACGACAAGGTGGATTTCAGCGACCGCCGCAATCTGGTGATCGCCTCTGTCGTTCTGGTGATCGGAGTGGGCGGGGCCGCCCTGAAATTTGCGGGGATTCATCTCGAGGTGGAGGGGATGGCCCTGGCGACCATCGTCGGCATTCTGCTCAACCTGGTCCTCCCCAAATCCCAGCGGGAACAGGCTCCGGCGTTTGCGCAGACGGTCGGAAAATCGGGATAAAACGCATATACGAGACCATGCATCCTTTAATCCGGTCCCGTGAGGCCGGAAAGGGGCAAACGCTTCCGGTGCGATCGCGTTGTCGCACCGCATTCGCTCCTTCCGCGCCTGCGGAGGGAGCTTTTTTTGAACAAAAGGAGGAGGGGTTCGGATGGTGTTTGCACAGACGAGGCGCTTGCATCACCTGATCGACACGAAGGATCTGAGCCGGGAGGAGATCGACCACCTGCTCGAGCGGGCCCGGTACTGGGAGGGGAAGGGAGAAGCGGAGGAAAGTCCCTTCCGCGGCCGGTTTGCCGCCAACCTGTTTTTCGAACCCAGCACCCGGACGCGGTTCTCCTTTGAAGTGGCGGAGAGGCGACTCGGGATGGAGGTGCTCCGGTTTGAGGAAGGGACCTCCAGTACCGTGAAAGGGGAATCCCTCCTGGACACCCTGCGCACCCTGGAAGCCCTCGGCGTCGATGTGGCCGTGATCAGACGCGGCGCCCCCGACATCCTCGGGGAACTGGCCCGTCGCATCCGGGACATCCGCCTGGTAAACGCCGGGGAGGGGTGCACGGCCCATCCGACGCAAGCCCTTCTCGATTTGTACACCCTGCAGAAGCACTTCGGAGAGGTGAAGGGGCTCACTGTGGCGATGATCGGCGATCTCCGGCACAGCCGGGTGGTCCGCTCCAACCTGTGGTCCCTGAAAACGTTCGGCGCCCGGGTGATTCTGAGCGGGCCGGAATCGATGCGGGCGCCGGAGCTGGAGGAGTACGCTCCGTACGTCCCGCTGGAGGAAGCGATTCGTCAGGCGGACGCGGTGATGATGCTCCGGGTTCAGCTGGAACGGCACCGGGAAGCGCTGTTTTCGTCGGCGGAAGAGTACCACAGGGCCTACGGATTGACGGTGGAACGGTTTGCCCGCATGAGCCCCCACGCGGTCATTATGCACCCGGGTCCGGTCAACCGGGGAGTGGAGATCGCCGATGAGCTGGTCGAACATCCCCGTTCCAAAATCTTCGAGCAGATGGCCTGCGGCGTGCCGGTGCGGATGGCCGTACTGGAATGGGCGATGGAAGGAGGAGAGAGGGGATGAAAGCGCTGCTCCTCAAAAACGGACGCATTCTGGATCCCGCCACGGGAGATCTCGCTGATGCGGACATCCGGGTGGAAGGCGGCAAAATCGCGGCGATGGGCAGCGTCCTCCCCCGATCCGGGAGCGAAGTGATCGATCTCGGGGGTCGACTGGTCCTGCCCGGACTGATCGACCTGCACGTCCACCTTCGGGAGCCCGGATTTGAATGGAAGGAGACGATCGCGACGGGAACCCGGGCGGCGGCCCGCGGCGGTTTTACGACGGTGGCCTGCATGCCCAACACTCGTCCCGTGGCGGACAGTCCGGAGGTGATCCGTCGCATCCGGGAAACGGCCGATCGGGAAGGTTCGGTGCGCGTCCTTCCGATCGGAGCGATCACCCGGGGCGAACGCGGACGGGAGCTGACGGACATGGCCGCCCTGAAGGAAGCGGGCGCCGTCGCCGTTTCCGATGATGGAGTGGGCGTCCACGACAGCCGGGTGATGAGGGACGCGATGCGGATGGCCGCTTCTCTCGGCCTGCCGCTGGTGGCCCATTGCGAAGACGATTCCCTGGCCGCCGGTGGTTCCGTTCACGACGGCGACTTTGCGGCCCGGCACGGACTGAAGGGAATTCCGGGGGAAGCGGAATCGGTCCATGTCGCCCGGGACATCCTCCTCGCGGAAGCCACCGGGGTCCACTATCACGTTTGTCACATCAGCGACGCCAATTCGGTCCGTCTGGTGCGCGAGGCAAAGCGCCGCGGACTGAAGGTGACCGCGGAAGTGACACCCCATCACCTGCTCCTGTGTGAAGAAGATATCCCCGGACCGGATCCCGATTACAAGATGAATCCGCCCCTTCGTTCCCGGCGCGACCGAGCGGCCCTGATCGAAGGGCTGAAGGATGGAACCATCGATGTGATCGCCACCGATCACGCTCCCCACACCCCGGAAGAAAAAGGGGTGGGAATGGATCGGGCGCCCTTCGGCATCGTCGGTCTGGAAACGGCTTTTCCCCTGCTCTACACGCATCTGGTGCTGACCGGTGAGCTTTCCCTGGGGCGGCTGGCGGATCTGTTGACCCGCCGCCCGGCCCGGTTGTTCGGCCTCCCCTGGGGAGGGCTGACCGTGGGGAGTGACGCAGATCTGACGGTGATCGACCTGGAAGAGGAGCGAATAATCGATCCGGAGGCGTTTCTCTCCAAGGGTCGAAACACCCCCTTCGCCGGATGGCGGGTCAAGGGCTGGCCGGTTCTCACCCTGGTGGCGGGCCGGGCAGTCTGGGACGGTCTGGGGTTGGAGCCGAGATGATCGAGGAAAAGGAGGCTATTGCGATGCGGGGCCGTTTGTTGTTGGAGGACGGAACGCTGTTTGAGGGAGAGTCCTTCGGAGCCGAAGGGGAAGTCGTCGGGGAGGTCGTCTTCAACACCGGGATGACCGGGTACCAGGAGGTGCTGACCGACCCCTCCTACTGCGGGCAGATTGTCGCCATGACGTACCCTTTGATCGGAAATGTCGGGTTGAACCGGGACGAGGGAGAGGCGTTTCGTCCCTTCGTTCACGGTTTCGTCGTGCGGGATTACGCCGAATTTCCCAGCCACTGGCGGAGTGAGCAGACGCTGGCCGGGTGGCTGAAGGAACACGGAATCGTGGGCATCGCCGGAATCGATACCCGCATGTTGACCCGGAAAATCCGCAACCAAGGAACGATGAAGGGGCTTTTGACCACCCGGGAGAAATCCTTGTCCGGGATGCTGGAGAAGCTGGAGCGGACGCCCCTTTTGCGCGATCCCGTGTCCCGGGTGAGCACCCGGAGCGCCTATACTTCACCCGGATTCGGAAAGCGGGTCGTGCTGGTCGATTTGGGGGTCAAATACGGCATCCTCCGGGAGCTGGTTCGCCGCGGCTGCGACGTGGTGGTCGTCCCCCACGACACGCCGTCGGAGGAGATAGACCGTCTCCGGCCCGACGGCGTGCTCCTGTCCAACGGGCCGGGAAACCCCAAGAATCTTCCGCGGACCATCGATACCGTGACGAAACTGTTGGGGCGATACCCCTTGTTCGGCATTTGCCTGGGGCACCAGGTGCTGGCCCTGGCCTGCGGCGCCGACACGGAGAAGATGAAGTTCGGCCACCGGGGCGGCAATCATCCGGTGAAGGACCTGGAGAGCGGCCGAACCGTGATCACCTCGCAGAACCACGGATATGCGGTGAAAAAGGAATCGGTGGCGGGCACCCCTCTTGAAATCACCCACATCGCCCTGAACGACGGAACGGTGGAGGGGCTTAGGCACAGAGAGCTGCCCGTCTTTTCCGTACAGTACCATCCGGAGGCGGCCCCCGGCCCCCGGGATTCCGGCTTCCTGTTCGACCGCTTTCTGGAGCTGATGGACCGCCGCCGTCGGAAGGAGGAGACCGATGCCTAAGGATTCGAGGTTGAAAAAGATTTTGGTGATCGGCTCCGGTCCGATCGTGATCGGACAGGCCGCCGAGTTCGATTACGCCGGTACCCAGGCGTGCCAAGCCCTGCGGGAAGAAGGGGTGGAGGTGGTGCTGGTCAACAGCAACCCGGCGACGATCATGACCGACACCCACATGGCGGACAAGGTGTACATCGAACCCCTCACTCCCGACTTTCTCATCCAGGTGATCCGCAAGGAGCGGCCGGACGGCCTCCTGCCCACCCTGGGAGGTCAGACGGGGCTCAACTTGTCGGTGGAACTGGCCAAACGGGGCATTTTGGAAAGGGAAGGGGTTCGCCTTTTGGGTACGGATCTCGCCGCCATCATCCGGGCGGAGGATCGAAAGCAGTTCCGGGCCCTGATGGAGGAACTGGGGGAACCGGTGCCTCAGAGCGCCATCGTCCAATCGGTGGAGGAGGCCGTTCGCTTTGCCGACGGCGCCGGGTATCCCGCCATCGTCCGCCCCGCCTACACCCTGGGCGGAACCGGCGGGGGGATCGCAGGCAGCGAGGAAGAGCTCCGGGAGATCGCCGAGAACGGGTTGAGGTACAGTCCCATCCGTCAGTGCCTCATCGAAAAAAGCATCGCCGGCTACAAGGAGATCGAATATGAAGTGATGCGGGATGCCGCCGACAACTGCATCGTGGTCTGCAATATGGAAAACGTGGACCCCGTGGGCGTCCATACCGGGGACAGCATCGTGGTCGCCCCCACGCAAACGCTGTCGGATCGGGATCACCAGCGGCTGCGCTCCGCCGCCCTGCGCATCATCCGCGCCCTGGACATCCGCGGCGGCTGCAATGTCCAGTTCGCCCTGGATCCCCAAAGCGACCAGTATTACGTCATCGAAGTGAATCCCCGGGTCAGCCGGTCCAGTGCCCTCGCCTCCAAGGCCACCGGATATCCGATCGCCCGGATTGCCGCAAAAATCGCGATCGGCTACACTCTGGACGAGCTGATGAATCCGGTGACCGGCCAGACCTACGCCTGTTTCGAGCCGACCATCGACTACGTGGTCTGCAAGATCCCGCGCTGGCCCTTTGACAAGTTCTCCTCGGCCAACCGCAAATTGGGCAGCCAGATGAAGGCGACGGGAGAAGTGATGGCCATCGGCCGCATCCTGGAGGAATCCCTCCTGAAGGCCCTGCGCTCCTTGGAGATCGGAGCGGACCATCTCTTTCTCGAGTCGGCGGAGCATTTGGCCGATGAAGAGCTGAAGCGGCGTCTGAAGGTGCCGGACGATGAACGGCTCTTCCTCCTGGCGGAGTGGTTCCGCCGGGGTGGAAGCGAAGAAGAAGCGCACCGGCTCACCGGAATCGATCCCTTTTTCCTGCACAAGATCGAAGGAATCGTGGAGATGGAACGCCGATTGGCGCAGCAAGGGGAACTCGAACCCGACCTGCTGCGGGAGGCGAAACGGATGGGTTTTACCGACCGCGTCATCGCCCGCCTGTGCCGGACCACGGAGAACGCGGTCCGTTCACTGCGCCGGGACCTGGACATCCGACCCGTTTACAAGATGGTGGATACCTGCGCGGCCGAGTTTGACGCCGCCACCCCGTACTATTACGCCACCTACGAACGGGAGGACGAGGTGATCCAGGGGAGAAAGCCGACCGTCCTCGTCCTGGGTTCGGGCCCCATCCGCATCGGGCAGGGGATCGAGTTCGATTACGCTACCGTGCACGCGATCCACGCCCTCCGGGAGGCGGGATACGAGGCGGTGATCATCAACAACAATCCGGAGACGGTTTCCACGGATTTCAACATCTCCGACCGGCTCTACTTCGAACCCCTGTACATCGAGGACGTTCTCCACGTGATCGAAAAGGAAAACCCCGTGGGCGTCATCGTCCAGTTCGGAGGGCAGACTGCCCTCAATCTGGCCCGGGAACTGGCCCGGGAGGGGATTGACATCCTGGGCACGCCGCTGGATGCGATCGATCGGGCGGAGGATCGGGAGAAGTTCGAGCGGCTGCTGGCGGAAGCGGGCATTCCCCAGCCTCCCGGCGCGGCGGTCACATCGGTGGAGGAGGCCCTGGCGAAAGCGGAAGCCCTGGGATTCCCGGTGCTGGTCCGCCCCTCCTACGTACTGGGCGGACGGGCGATGGAGATCGTCCACAGCCCAGGAGAGCTTCGCTCCTACATGGAGGAGGCGGTCAAGGTGAATCCGGAGCATCCGGTGCTGATCGACCGCTATCTCAGGGGGAAAGAGCTGGAGGTGGACGCCCTCTGTGACGGGGAGACCGTGCTGATTCCCGGTATCATGGAACACATCGAACGGGCCGGGGTCCATTCCGGCGATTCCATCGCCGTCTATCCCACCCAATCGGTCACCCCCGACCAGAAGGAGCGGCTGGTGGCTATTACCACCCAGATTGCCCGTTCCCTCCGCATCCGGGGGCTCGTCAATATCCAGTTCGTCCTCTACGGCGGAGAGATCTACGTCCTGGAGGTGAATCCGCGCGCTTCCCGCACCGTTCCCTTCCTCAGCAAGGTGACGGGAATTCCCATGGCGCAGGTGGCCACCCGGATCATGTTGGGGGAAAGTCTTCCCTCCCAGGGATATCGGAGTGGGCTGTGGCCGGAGAACGGAGACGTGGCGGTGAAAGTGCCCGTTTTCTCCTTCGCCAAGCTGCGCAGCGTCGATGTTACCCTCGGGCCGGAGATGAAATCGACCGGCGAGGTGATGGGGCGTGACAGGGACGTGGCCCGCGCCTTGTACAAGGGGCTTCTCGCCGCCGGCCTCTCCCTGCCGAAATTCGGGACGGTGATCGCCACCATCGGCGACAAGGACAAGGAGGAAGCCGTGCCGCTGATGCGCCGCTTTCACCAGCTGGGCTACCGGATCGTCGCCACCCATGGGACGGCGGATGTGCTGGAGAAGGAGGGACTTCCGGTGGAGCGGGTCAACAAGTTGAAGGAAGGCTCTCCCCACATTCTGGACTATATCCGGCAGGGTAAGGCCGATCTGGTGGTGAACACCTGGACCCGCGGACGGACGCCGGAGAGGGACGGCTTCCGCATCCGGCGGGAAGCGGTGGAACACGGCATCGCCTGTCTCACCTCGCTGGACACGGTGTCGGCGCTGCTTGACACCTTGGAGTCGATCACCCTCACCGCCGAACCGATCGGTTTTCAGTCTTCGCCGGCTCGGTCGCGGAAAGAGGTGGTGGTCGGATGAATTGCCGCGTGGTCATCGCCCTGGATTTTCCGACGGCCGAGGAGGCGGAAGCCCTTTTGTCCCGACTGGAGGCGGAGGAAAATCCCTTCGTCAAGGTGGGCATGCAGCTCTTTTACGCCTCCGGCCCCCGCTGGGTGGAGCGGTTGAAGGAGCGGGGATACGGCGTCTTTCTCGATTTGAAGCTGCATGACATTCCCAATACGGTGGCCGGTGCGGTGGATTCCGTCGCCCGGTTGGGGGTGGATCTGTTGACCCTCCACGCTTGCGGAGGGAGGGCGATGATGGAGGCCGCCCGGGAGGCCCGGGATCGGTCCGGGGCCTCGGCCCTTCGGCTGTTGGCGGTCACACAGCTCACCAGTCTTGATCAGCGGGTGCTGAACGAAGAGATCGGCATTCCGGGAACGGTGGAGGCGTGCGTGCGCCGCTATGCCCGAATGGCCCGGGAATCCGGGATGGACGGAGCGGTCTGCTCCGGCTGGGAAGCGGAAGGGATCAAAGCGATAGGCGGTCCCGACTTTTTGGCGGTGGTTCCCGGCATTCGGCCGAGTGGGGAGGCGACGCAGGATCAGAAACGGGTCATGACGCCGCAGGAGGCCGTGGCCCGGGGAGCCGACCTGCTCGTCGTCGGCCGGCCGATCACACGGGCCGCCGACCCGGCGGCGGCCTACCGGACGATTGTTAGAGCCGTACAAAACGCGGGGAGGGATCGATGTGGACTGGAATGTTGAAGAGGCGATCCGCAGGACCGGAGTGCTTTCGGAGGGCCATTTCCACCTGTCCTCCGGCCGTCACAGCGGACAGTACATGCAGTGCGCCCGGCTGCTTCAGTACCCGAGGGAGGCGGAGCAGGCGGGCCGGGCCCTGGCCGGCCTGTTCCGGGAAGAGCGGGTGGAGGCGGTGATCGGTCCCGCCCTGGGCGGCGTGATCATCGCCCATGAGACGGCCCGGTCCCTCGGCGTCCGTTGTCTGTTTGCCGAGCGGAAGGACGGGGTGATGCAGCTGCGCCGCGGATTTTCCATCGGCGAAGGAGAACGCGTCCTGGTGATCGAAGACGTGGTCACCACGGGGGGATCGGTCCGGGAAGTGATCGACCTCGTCGAATCCCTCGGCGGCCGGGTGGTCGGCGTCGGTTCCATCGTCGACCGGAGCGGCGGCGTTTCCCCCTTCGCCGTGCCGTACCGCTCCCTTCTCCGCCTGGACATCAAGAGCTATGCCCCCGGGGAATGCCCCCTATGCCGCGCGGGAATCCCCGCGGAAAAACCGGGGAGCCGGGAGGAATTGGTGAACCGGAGCAGGGGATGAGAGGAGTTCCAACAGCAGCTTTAAGGTCCGCTTCTTCCCTTCAAGGCGCTACATTGTCGAAGAATAACCCTGTCACCTTCCGTGCGTGACGGGGTTTTGTTTTCGGCTGGGAGACGATCCGATTTTATAAAGGCGGAGGCGATCGCTTTTCGCCAAAAAGGACCGACAAAATCCGCACGGGCCGCCGAACATTTCTGAGAGGTTTCGCAATGCGCAACCGGGTTGCGTGGCCTTTTCTGCGTCTGCACTCCCGATAGGTGGTAGGGATTGACAGGAAAAATCACCCCTCATATAATGAAAGCGACTAACGAAAAAAATATTTTTTTCGATAAAGGGGTGTATTGCGGATGTCCCGTCTGGTCCGGGTTTTGAAAAACCGAAACTTTTCGTTTTTATGGACTGGACATACCCTTTCCCATTTGGGGGACAACATTTTCCGGGTCGCCCTGGTCTGGTTGATCGTCACCGAAACCAACTCCGCCCGAGCGACGGCTCTGGTGTTTATGGCCTTTTTTATTCCCAATATTCTGGTGTCTCTGTTTGCCGGCGCCACGGTGGACCGGTTTTCGCGCAAAGGGGTGATCCTCGCGTCGGACGGCGTGAGGGCGCTGATGACCGTTCTCTTGGCCGCTTTGGTGCTCCTTGACAAGGTGGAGCTGTGGTCCGTCCTGTGCCTATATGTCTTCTTCGGAATCGCGGACGCCTTTTTCCAGCCGGCCTATACCGTGATCATTCATGAGCTGGTCGATCGCGACGGGCCTCCGCCAACTCGATGAACGGAATCGGCCGGCAAATCGGCGTCATCCTGGGACCGGCGCTGGGGGCGGTGCTGGTGGAGACGGTCGGCACGGCGGCAACCTTTCTCCTCGATACCCTTTGTCTGGTCGGTTCCCTTTTGGCCATCGCGATGATCCGATACCGTCCGAAGGCGGGAAAAGAGGGGGCGGGGAATGGTTCCCGCAGTTACCTGTCGGAGATCCGCGAAGGGTTGAAGCATACCTTTTCCGTCTCCTGGTTGTGGATCACCATGATTGTCGCCGCGTTGATCAATGCGGCGACGACCGGGACGTTCAATGTGGCCCTGCCCTTTCTGGTGAAGGAAACGCTGGGCGGCGGAGCGGGAATCTTGGGGACGGTAATGACTCTCTATGGAGCGGGAGCGTTATTGGGCGGTCTGTTCATAGGGAGCATCCGCTTCCAGAGAATTTCCCGGCCGGGCGTCACCCTTTATCTGTTGCTGTTCGCGATGGGGGTCGCCACGCTGGCCATTGGAGCGGTCCCCGCCGTTGCCGTGTTGATCGCAATGGCTGTCCTGCTCGGATTTCTCCTGGAATGCTTCGGGGTGGTCTGGATCACCCTGCTCCAGGAGCGTGTGCCTCCGCACCTTCTCGGACCGTCATCCCTGTCGGTCTCGCTTTGGCCGGTGCGGCGGTGGCCGCTTTTGGCCCGGCTTGGACGTTCATCGCCGGAGGCGCCGTTGTGGCTATGATGCCCCTGCTGGGGCTTTTGTCCCGATCCATCCGGAATCTGAAAGTTGAAGATCCACAGGAAGACGCAGCAGGGGTGATGGGAGCGAAATCCAGGTGAAGGCTCCGGTTTGAGGATACGGATGGATGCAGGTACATGTCCGGGATGAAGCGGACGAATCTTTGACGAGGAAAAAGATATTGGGCCAGTAACCCTCGTCAGCGGATGGGAGAGGGATTTTTAGGCGGTGTCCCTCCGAATAATGCCGGAAGCGGTAAAAAATAAGCGGTAATGAGTGCGCATCGGCGAATGCGCACCAAAAGCGCCTCCGCAACGGCGGGCATGGTCTGAGGACCGATGGGGCAGAAGTAAGTCAGAGTGCGGATTCCAAAAAAAGGTCACCGACACATCGACACTTCTACAAAGGCTCCGAGTGCCTGGAATAGGATAGTTACGCGATCCATCTCAGGCCGATGACGCAGGCGATGATCCCCAGCATGCACAGGATGCGCCCCGGGCTTTTCGATTCATTGAAGAACAGGATGCCGACCACCGCCGCTCCCATCGTTCCGATTCCCGTCCAGACGGCGTAAGCGATGGACAGCGGAATCTCTTCCAACGATATGCGCAGCAATGTGAGGCTGACGAGAAAACCGCCGATCAGCAGCAGATACATGAACCAACTTCCTTTTTCCGATGCTTTTTTGAGCCCGACGACACCGATCACTTCGGTCAAGCCGGCCAGAACCAAACAGATCCAGCTCATGGATGAGATCCCTCCCGACTGTCGGATGTCCATTTCAATCCGATGATAAAAAGGACGAGCAGCGAGATGAAAAACATCTTCAGAAAGCTCAACGTCTCCTTGAAAAATGCGACATCCACCAGGACAAGCCCCGCGGTACCGATTCCGGTGAAGACGGCATAGGCGGTGCCGACCCCCAACCGCCTCACGGCTTTTATCAGAAAGTCAAAGCTGAGGATCAGCGCGAGGATCAGCGGTCCCCCCAGCATATCCATCTTCAGAGCGGTGGCCCAGACGATCTCCAACAAGCCGGCGAGCAGGAGATAAGTCCATGCAGTACCCGGATTTTTATCCGGTTTTTTGGCCGTCGCCGCCTCCTCGCCGTACCTTTCAGCATCCCCCTCGTCTTTTTGAAGATGTCGGGCGGGTGTTTTTTTCTTCCGGGGAAAGATGGTTTCGATGATGTCCAAGATGAGGTGCACGAGGAGGACGGTTTTCCAGATGCCGCTGAGCTCATTGACCGTTTGGTTCGAGTAGATATTGACGCCGTGATTCAAAAAGTTCTCTTGAATGTGGTCCAAATAGGATTCACTGCCGAGCTGCGACAGCGGCTGGACGCCGAAAAATGCGGCAAACACACAGTGCATGGCGACAAAGAGAACCAGATGATAAAAGAAGTGGTCCCATCTTGCCGACGCCTTATCGTTTTTCTTCGCCATGTTTGTCCCCCTCACCATATTTCTGATACCAATCGAGAATTTGCTCGATGTACTCCATGGTTTCCTTATCCAGGCCGATCACCTTTTCCGGCTGTCCGTCCTCCGGCTTGATCTTTTCCCAATATTTGTCGACCAGTGAATCTTCCATTTGCAGATACTCGCGGATGAAACGCATGATTTCCTCCGCCAGCCGTTGCGAAACGGGGGAGTCGATCGGTTCCCCCTTTGTTTGGCGGATTTTTTTCAGCAGTTCAATCCATTTTTCCGTCTTTTCATCACGAGCGGTCAGATCCGGCAATTGCTGAAGCAGGATTTCCTGTTCTTCTTCCGTAAAGTGGCGGGATAGAAAGCTATCCGCGTCATTCAGTTGGATCGACTGAATAATGGCCAGGATCTCGTCATTCGAAACATCTCCCGTCAGTTCAAGGGAATGGCGGATGACGTGGAGGCTTCGTTCCAGAAGTTCCAGCCTCCGCTTTTCTTCCCGGATTTTCTCGATTTCCATATCGAAGATTTCCATCCATCGCTGCGCTTTCTCGGCGTTGTCCGCGGTAACCTGCGTCATTTCTTTTATTTGGCAGAGTTTGAATCCCAACTTTTTGAGGACGATGATTTGCTGCAGTTTGACGAGGTCATCCTTGGTGTAGTATCGGTAGCCCGCTTCCGAGATTCTTGACGGTTTCAACAGGCCGATTTCATCGTAATAATGGAGGGTCCGTATGCTCACATTGGTGATCCGGGAAAGCTCTCCGACCCGGTACATCGGTTTCTCTCCTTTCGAAGGGTTTCCGCAATCGTATGATAAACCCTTACGCCAGGGTGAGGGTCAAGGGGGCGCGGTGAAGCCGTTCTGGACCGCCGCCCTTGAGGAACTTCCAGGTATACTTCATGATCTGGTTTTTTCCCATCGCGATGCAGGGAGGAGCGGGTCCCCGCTTGAAGGGCTGCCGAAGAGATGATAGGAGGCGCCATGTTGTCCTTAGCCTTCCCCAACCGTTGAGGGATCTGATGATCCCGCACAGCCGCTTACGGGACCGGGATCGTCCGAAGCGGCCGACTAGTGCCCGGAAAACTTCATGATTATACTTAAGACATGGGAGGGTGCAAAAAATGTTGAAACAAAGAAGCAAATTCGTCACGCTGACGTTCGAGCTCGTCGAAGCCGGTGTCAGGGTGGAGCATAAAACCTGGTTCGGTCGGAAGGCATTTCTCGTCAAGTATGAGACCATTCCCACCAGCGTCAGCCATATCACCGAGAAGTCAAAGACATGGTTTTGGCTGGGGCTTGTTTCGGCGCTGATCGGCCTGTGGGTCTTTGCCGGCAACCCGTATCAGGGCAATCATCCCGTGTTTTACTTGATCTTATCCCTGATGTTTTGGTTTTTATTTTGGCAGTCCCGCCGCAAGTGGATCGGCTTTCAATGCCTCGACGGCAGCGGTCTCTTCTTTATTGCCGGAAATCCCTCCGATGAGGCGGTGGAGGAATTTATCAGGCGAGTTCAGGAAGCGAAGGAGAAGTATTTGCGGAGACATTTGATGGAGCGATTGGGGGATATATACCCGTTCGTGGGGGAGATGGCCTGGACCAAGATATACGACGACCTGACGAGATTGAAAGCGCTGGATATCGTTTCGGATTCGGTTTTTAGCCGATTGAAAAAGGAGATGATGGACAATTTCGAGCACTTTACGAATGAAAAGCATAACGATTTTCACCATTTGCACTGACGCCGCATGCTTCGAAAGCCGCTTTTTTCGCCGTCCGCTAATTTCTACATCTTCGGTTGTTAAAGGTGATGTCCATGAAAGTCGTCGTGACCACGCTGAATGCCAAGTATATTCACACCTGTCTGGCTCTGCGATATTTGAAAAGCTTCACCGAGCCGGAGTTTCCGGTGACCATCAAGGAATACACCATCAAGGATCCGGCGATGAGCATCGCCATGGACCTGTACCGGGAAGCTCCCGATGTGGTGGGCTTCAGCTGTTACATATGGAATATCGAGGAGACGATCCCGGTCCTGCACATTCTGAAAAAAGTGAAACCCGACGTGAAAATCGTCCTCGGCGGCCCGGAAGTCACCTACGACGTTGAGCACTGGTTCCGGCGCATTCCCGAACTGGATTTCATCGTTTACGGAGAGGGGGAGGAGACCTTCAAAGAGCTGCTGGAGGAATTGGCCGGAGAGGGCAAATTCCGGGACGTTCCGGGTCTCGCACACCGCGGCGAGGACGGGGAAGTCATCATCAATCCGCCGCGCCCCAAGCTGGATCTGCACCGGATCCCCACGCCGTACCGGTTCCCCGAAGATCGGCCGCACCTCTCCAGGCGCATCGTGTACATGGAGACCAGTCGTGGATGCCCCTTTCACTGCCAGTTCTGCCTTTCCTCCATTGAAAACGGGGTGCGATATTTTGATCTCGACCGGATCAAGGAAGACATCCTGTACCTAATCCAAAACGGGGCCAAAACGATCAAGTTCGTCGACCGCACCTTCAATATTCACCGCACCTATGCCATGGAGCTGTTCCGCTTTTTGATCGACCATCACGGCGGATGCGTGTTTCAGTTTGAGATCACCGCCGACATTCTTCGCCCGGAGATCGTCCGGTTTCTGAACGAAAACGCACCCCCAGGCATCTTCCGCTTCGAGATCGGAGTCCAGTCGACCAATCCCCTCACCAATGAGCTGATCCAGCGTCGGCAGAACTTCGACAAACTCGCCCGCACCGTGAGCAACCTCCGGGACGGCGGGAAAATCCTCCAGCATCTGGACCTGATCGCCGGGTTGCCGGAGGAGGATTACGCCTCCTTCAAAAAAACCTTCAACGACGTTTTCGCCCTGGAGCCGGAGGAGCTGCAGCTGGGCTTTCTGAAGCTGCTCCGCGGCACGGGATTGCGACGCGAGGCGGAAAAACACGGCTATGTCTACGTCGACCGCGCCCCTTACGAGGTGCTTTCCAGCCGGGTGCTCTCTTTCGATGACATGATCCGCATCAAGCGGGCCGAGGACATCCTGGAAAAGTACTGGAACTCCCATCATCTCGACGAGACGGTCCGGTTTTTGACGCGACACGAGTTTGAGACGCCCTTTGATTTTTTCCAATCCTTCGGGGATTATTGGGAAGAGCGGGGGTGGAAGCGCATCGGTCACCAGTTGGAGGATCTCTTTCTCCGTCTGCGCCAATTTCTGCGGGATCGGGGAACCCCCCATCTGCCCGTGATCGAAGGGCTCATGAAATACGATTATCTGACCCATTTCAAGCACCGCCCGCGCTCCGTATGGTGGGAGGGGATGGAAAAAGAGGAGCGGCATACCCTTCTCCGCCGCCTGGCTGCTGAACCCGCAACCGTTTCGGCGGACTTTGCCGCCCTGCGCCTATCGGAACAGGAGCTGAGCAAGCATTGCCGGGTGGAGGTGCTCCCCTTTGATTTCGCTCATTACCGAAAGACGGGTAGTCTTCGCCGGGAACCGAGTTGCCTGATCGTCCATTACAATCCCGCAGAAGGGAAGGGGAGAGCCTTCGCGGTACCCATGGCACAGCTCGGCGTCCATTTCCCTCTGACCGCGACATGACATGAAGAAGGAAAAGTTGATTTTTAGTCCCCTTGCCCCGTCCGCCATGGCACGGGGCTATTTTCTTGCTGTTTTTGTGAGTGAACGGAAGAAGGGCTCAGGAATCACGGTGTTCTGGCCCCATCGTACAGAAGGGTCCTGCCCTTATACGGCAGGACCCTTCTGCGGATACAAATTGCTAGGTTCGCAGATCAGAGATCCAGCACCAGGCGGTCGCCGGCCGCCCGTGAGACGCAGGCGATGATTGAGCGGTTCGAGGCCTTTTCTTCATCCGTCAGGTAAAAATCGCGGTGATCCACCGCCCCTTCGAAGACGCCGATCTCACAAGTGCCGCACCCCCCGGATCGGCAGGCGTAACGCACCCGAACGCCGGCGCGCAGGAGAGCGGCGAGCAGCGTCTCGTGCGCCGCCACTTCCACTTCCCGACCCGATCTGTGCAGCAGTGCCACGAACGGGCGCGGGTTGTCCGGCGTCGGGGTTGTGAATCGTTCCGCATGGATGTTGCTCTTCGGGAATCCGATCTCCTCCGCATGCCGCGAAAATTCCCGGATGAAGGGAGCGGGACCGCACAAATAAACGTGCGTTCCCACCCTGGCGCCGCGGAGAACGTCCGGCGTAAGACGCGTTCCGTTCTCGGAAAAATAGAAGCGGCTCTTCGGGTAACGGGCTTGAATGAATTCATAAAAGGCGCAGAACGAGCGGGAGCGCGCCGCGTAGTGCAGCTCGAAGGACCCGTTTTTGGTCCGGAGGGCCGCCATCATCGACAAAAAGGGCGTAATGCCGATCCCCGCTGCCAGGAACACATGGTGCCTTGCACGAGCGCTCAGCGAAAAATGATTTTTCGGCGGGCTGATGCGCACCAAATCGCCCACGCGGACACGGTCGTGCCAACCGGCGGAGCCCCCCTGCGAACGATCCGAACGGCGAATGGCGATCTCGTATGCGTCACGCCTGCCCGGATCACCGATCAGCGTGTAGTTTCGCTCGAAAATCTGCCCGTCGAAATCAACGAAGGTGGTGATGTGGCTTCCGGCTGAAAACGGTGGCAAACGGTCCGTCTCCACCGGTACCAGGGTGAATCGTTTCACCACCGGTGTCTCTATGTCGATCCGCGCGACGCGGACGGTCAGAAGGGCATCTTTTCTCATGTTTCCTCCTTTTTGGGCATGGTGTCCAGCGTCAGGTAGCCGAGAACGGCATCCAGCCGTCGGGAATAGTGATCCGACACTGCAATCGTCTTTCCACACTGTCGGCAAAGAACGGTCGGTGCGTCACCGATGGGGTTGATCGTGTAACAGGCAATACAGAAAACTTGATCATACCTTTGTCCATGGCCTCGGATTTGGATGTCTTCTTTCGCATAACCCAGCATCTCCGCGATGCGGGCGAGCGCTCGGGCCGACGTCCAGGAAGCCGCGATGTACAAGTGGGTTCCCATGGGCTGTTTTTCCAGATATATCCGGAGTGCGTCAGAGTCGTCGATTCGCGGCCACGTGCGCCTGGCGGAGATGAGGGAGGCAATGACGACGTGGGCGTCCGTGTCTTTCTCCCTTTCCCCGATAAGGTTCCATTCGACGGGATATCCCGTGGCGGCCATCCGCCGGACATCGGGAATCACATCCGCCACTCCGTGCGCGTCGACAAAGACCAAATGTTTTCGCGAGCGGCGGTGGATCACGAAGCGTGACGGCGAATCCGGGTGTCGCTTCGTCATAGGCATCGCTCCAGGTAATCGATGACCTGCTTCCGGTATGCGGACAGGCCTTTGTACGCGATGATCGCTTCCGGGAGCGTGGTGAGCACCGAATGGACTTTGTGCGCCCAATCCGGGCGTTGGCTCAGTTCTCCCACCGATTTCAAATAGGTGTGGATGCTGAACAGCAGGGCATTGCTTCCCGGCAGCCGCAGCACGCACTGTTCCTCGACGCGCAAGTGTACCGTGTCGGCCACGTTCTCCTGCGTTACCCGGTATCGCTCCGGTCCCCACTCGTCAAACGTTTCCGGCGGAATGTGGAGCCGTCTGCCCGCCTGCATGGCCCAGTTGAGGCGCGTCCAGGGCTGACCCGCTTCGACACGCAGCAGAAACCGCCGGATTTTTTCGGACAGCTCGTTACTCCACGGCACCGGATGATGGATTTCCTGGAATGACATTCCGAGATCAAAGGTGAGGGACCAGACGCTGGGAAAACACAGCTGCCCGGCTTCGAGGAAGATGTCGTCGTCCCGTTGGACCATGATCAACAAATCTTCCTGCACTTGCCGGCCGATCCAGTCAAGGGGCTGCACCGGAAGCGTGTTTGCGTCTCCAAACGTGAATTGGTGGGTCTCGTCCAGCAACCGGTTTTGGAAGGTCCATCTGTCCTCCCGCTTGTCGAGCCAAAAGCAGTCGGGATAGTTTTGCACCAACTGGTGTACAACCGTGTCCACCGCTTCCCACTGCGCTTCAAGGGTTCCCGGAAGCGCGTGGAAGCAGCGTTCCGGATGCGCTTCGAGCAAGCGGCGCTTTTCGGAGACTTCGTCGAAATATTCGGCGGTGATCTGAATACAGCACGGTGGTTCGAGCGGTTTCAGATTGTTCGAATAGCGATGCCGATCCTCCTCAAAGGGAAACGGAAAACGCTTTTTAAGGGAAACCATGCGGCAATTTTCCCCTCTTACCGCGAGATGTTCAGGTTACACCGGCCACCTTGGCCGGGGAGTTCACGCATTTGAAACGGTGTGGCGATGATGCCGGTTCCTGTGTAGGTAAGCATGGTTTTTGGATACACACAGTTGCTTGCAATTCAAGTGTTCGTTTCGCCTTCGGTGCGAAGTGCAGGGCGGTCCAGGGAGAAGAGGGACAGGTCCAGACCGGGCTTTCCGGCGGCGACCCATTGACACAGCGCCTCCCCGAGGGAACTGGAAAATTTGAAGCCGTGTCCCGTTAAACCGGCGGCGATGAGAATCCGTTCGTCTTCCGGATGGCGATCGATGATGAAGTGTTCATCCGGCGTCCGCGTGTAGATGCAAACCGAGCCGCGCAACCGTTCGCCGGCCGCCTGCGGCATCGTCCGCTCCAGGAACCGGCGCAAATCCCCCTCGTCTTCCGGTGCGCCGCCGAAGGTGCGGTCGAACCGGTCGGGATCGATCGGGGGGCCGCCGTCGTGACGCCCCACCTTGACCCCGCTTCCGGCAATGCTGGGAAAACCGTAGTACTGTTCGTCCGGGAAATCGAAGAAGAAGGCGGGAAAGCGGCGGGCATCGTACAGCCCTTCGTCGCACCGGAACCAGCCGACCGTTTTCCGCACGGGCGTGAGGGGCAGGGAGAGATCGGACAGCAGTTTGCCCGCCCACGCCCCGGCGGAGACGATCACCTGCTCCCCGTGGAAGGCGCCTTCCGGGGTCCGCACCGTTATGCCGCCCGCGTCCCCTTCGATGGTCAGGACGGGGGTGTTCGTGACGAGGACGGCGCCCAGGTCAAGGGCGCGCCTCCGGAAGGCGCGGAGGCAGGTTTCGCTGAACAGCACTCCCGCATCGGGTTCCAGGCATCCGATAAAGCTTTCCGGTATCGAGATCCCCGGCCAGCGCCGCATGATCTCTGCCGAAGACAGCCGTTCGAGGGGGAGGGAATGGGCCTCCGCACCGGCGATCACCTCCTGGATGAAGGGGGAATCCGGGAAGCCGACCCCCAAGACGCCCGTTTTCGCAAACAGTTTCTCTCCCGCTTCCTCCTCCAGTTCATACCACAGCTGTTGCGCCCGCAGGGCCAGCGGGATGTACTCCCGGCCCTCTCCGTAAGCGTGGCGGATGATTCTCGTGTCCCCGTGGTGGCTGCCGTCGGTGTGGGGCGGGTCATGGGCATCGATCATCAGGACCCGAACCCCTTTTTTGGCCAGGAAATAACCTGCCGCCATCCCGACGGATCCGGCACCGATGACGACAACGTCAAAGCGATTCCCCATGCTGGATCGTCCTTTCCTGCAGATTGGAAATGGCGGAACGCGGCGGAGGGCGCCCGCGAGCCGAAACATCGGTTGGGCACGCCGCGGGCGGGCGGAGGGAGGCAATGCCTCCGCGGCGCCGGGTTCAACGCTCCCTTGAAAACCGGTAGATTCCTCCGAACATTCTCCAATCCTCATCCTGTTCCGCTCCGGAGAAGACGACGAGAAAGGGCCTTTCTCCGCGGGTTTGCAGAACCCTTGCCACGGGACCCTCCCCGATCGGGGCGCAGAAAAGCAAATTGCCGCCCGACAGCTGCAGTTCCCGACATACCGCATTCAAGATCTTGTCCACGTATTCCCTTTCGGGTTTCAAGCCGAACCCCTTTTCCCATTTTGCCGCACGGCCGAGGTCCCGGACGGCGATGGCGACGTGATTCAGCCGCAGGTTCCCCCTCGGGTGGTGCGCGATGGCTCCGCGCCGTTCCAGATCCATTTTCCGTTCTTCGTCAGATCGCTCCCACTGGATCAGGAAGGGGGGAGGCAGCTCATCGGCCGGACCCTCGGGAAACAGCAGGGACCAACGGAGAAGAGTGCCGTCGGGTCGGGTGCGGCTGCCGGGGAAGGGACCGGAAGCCTTCCAGCCCTGTTCTTCAAGCAGGCGGGCTGCCCTGTCCAGGTTGTCCGTCCGCAGGGCGATCCGCGCCGGCCCTTCATTCCCTTTGGCCAGGTCTTCCAGGGCTTGACTCACCAGGGGATTGCCCTTCGCTTTCTCGGCAACCGCGGGATTTTCCACGCCCAGATATTCGATGTAGCTCAGGTCGAAATAGCAGAGGGTGTTGGCGGTACCCCAATCGGGGTGGCTGCCGCCTTCCACCGCGCGGAGCCCGCATTCCCGGGCGGTCCGCATCGCTTTTTTCGGGTCGCGCACGAGATGGACGAGATGATCAAAGGCGTACAACAGGGATCACCTTCCCGGATGAGTCGTGAATCCGAAAGGATGTGCCGCTTCAGTTGCCCGGATGGCAGGCAAAGGCATTCCGCGGTTTTTTCCGCGAACATCGGTCCTCCGAAGGAAGTGGATGCGGAATTTCGCGCTTGGAAAAAGATTCTTGGTTTGCCCTCCATTCTCCTGCCCCTCCAAAGAAACGGCTGGACCCCCGCCCTTTTCGTGATATTCTTGATGGAGAGCCCACCGTGGAGAGGGGATGGAGATGGACAGAGAACCATTAACTCTTCTCGTGGTCGATGATGAAGAAAAGTGGCTGGAGGTGGTGGCAAACTACCTGGAAGGGGAAGGGTATCGCGTGATACGCGCCCTGGACGGGCATGAAGCCCTTTCCCAAATTGAACAGCATCCGGAGATCGATGCGGTGCTCCTCGACTGGATGATGCCGGGGATGAGCGGCCTCGATGTGTGCCGGCGGATCCGCAGTTTCTCCGATGTTCCGATCCTCTTTTTGACGGCCAAGTCGGAGGAAGTGGACAAGCTGCTGGGATTGGAGCTGGGAGGGGACGATTACCTGACGAAACCCTTTTCCCTGCGGGAGATGGTGGCCCGGATCCGGGCGGTGCTCCGGCGGACCCGGGCCGGAAAGGGTCGCGGGACGGGAAATTCGGAGGATGAGCGCCTCCTGCGCGGGCCGCTGGAGATCGACGTGCCGGGTCACCAGGTGTGGCTGAACGGACGGGAGATTTCCCTGACGCCGACGGAGTTCAAGCTGCTCACCACCTTGGCGTCCAAGCCGGGGAGAACATACAGCCGCCTGCAATTGCTGGAATCCGCCCTCGGCGAGGAATATGCCGGTTACGAGAGGTCCATCGACACCCACATTCACAACCTGCGCAAAAAGATCGAGGAGAATCCGGCGGATCCCCGCTTCATTCAGACGGTGTTCGGAGTGGGTTACCGGTTTGGTGATGTCCGGTGAGAATGCGCACCAAGCTGTTCACCCTCTTCGGAGGATTGTTGGTGGCGGGGGTGTCGGCGGCATTTTGGGCGGGCGCCCATTGGGAGGAAGCGAGGTTGGGAGGGGAACCGACCGACCTGCCGTTGACGATTCTGCTGGCGATCGTCCTGATCGGCCTGTCGGCGGTGTACGCGGCGGCGTTGGGGATGACCCGGCGGCTGGAGCAATTGAGCGTGTCGGCGGAGGAAGCGGCCTTTGCCCCGGATCTGACGGAAGTGAAAGTCCCCGGCACCGATGAGTTGGCCGCGGTGGCCCGTTCGATGGAAAAAATGCGCCGGGAATGGATCCGGGGGGAGGAGGCCCGCAACCGGCTGGTCGCCGATGTGGCCCACGAACTGCGGATGCCGCTGGCGATTTTGCGGGGGCAGCTGGAGTCGCTCCTGGAAGGGAAGGAGCAACTGGCCCCCGACCGCTTGCTGCCCCTTATCGATGAGACGATCCGGTTGTCCCGCCTCGTGCAGGATCTGCAACAGATCGGTTTGGCGGAGGACGGACGGCTGCGCCTCGAACGCAGCTGGGTCCCCTTCGGCGCTTTGATCGATGAAGTGGTCGATGTGCTGCGGGTGGAAGCGGAGGCAAAGGGGATGGCGCTCGAGGTGGAGGGATCGGCGTGTTGTGAAATCTATTGCGATCCCGGGCGGATTCGTCAGGCGCTCATCAATTTGATCGGCAACGCGATTCGCCACACGGAAGCCGGAAATTGGGTGAAGGTGCGCCTGATGGCATTTGAAGGGGAAGTGCGGGTGGACATTGTGGATCGGGGGCCGGGGATTCCTCCGGAGAAGCTTCCCTACCTGTTTCAGCGTTTTTTCCGGGTGGACGACTCCCGAAACCGCCGTTCGGGAGGGACGGGACTGGGCCTGGCCATCGCCAAGGGATTCGTGGAGGCGCACGGGGGTACGATCGCCGTCGACAGCGTGCCGGGGGAGGGAAGCACCTTTACGGTCACTCTGCCGAGATTCCCCGTTTCTTGACAACTTCTTAAGAACTTCCCGAAAAGATCCCGAAACCTCCCCTTTATGATGGGGGCGAAGGGAGGAATCACAGATGGAACCGATCGTGGAAGCGGACGAGCTGTGGAAAATCTTCGGAGACGGGGAAAGTCGCGTGGAGGCGCTGCGGGGGGTTTCCCTTTCCGTTTTCCCCGGGGAGATGGTGGCGGTCATGGGCCCGTCGGGATGCGGGAAGACCACCCTCTTGAACGTGCTGTCCGGCATCGATACCGTCACCCGCGGCCGGGTGCGGATCCGGGGGAGGGATCTGCACGGGATGAAGGAGCGGGAGCGGGACCGCTGCCGTGCAGAACAGATGGGATTCGTCTTTCAATCCTACAACCTGATCCCCGTCCTGTCGGCGGTGGAGAACGTGGAGCTGCCCCTGTTGGCGACGGGGGTTCCCGCCCGGGAGGCTCGACGGAGGGCGGAGGAGGCCCTCGCCCGCGTCGGCTTGAAGGAGCGGCGCCACCACCGGCCGGCGGAGCTGTCGGGGGGACAGGCGCAGCGGGTCGCCCTGGCGAGGGCGATCGTCAACCGTCCCGCCGTCGTTTTTGCCGATGAGCCGACGGGAGCCCTCGACCGGAAGACCACCGAACTGGTGATCGATTTGCTGGATCATCTCAACCGGGTGGACGGTCTCACCATGGTCCTGGTGACGCACGATCCGGAGGTGGCGGAACGGGCCCACCGCATCCTGTACATGGACAGCGGTCAAATCCTCCGGGAACGTTCGACAAAGCGGCAGCCCCCTACGCTCCGATCTGCGGGGAGGGAAGGCTGATGGCGGTAATCTTCGCAGGTCTGCTTGCGGCGGCCATCCTGGCGACGGCCTTTTTCCCGGGGCGCGATCCCCATCTGCGGCGCATGGCGGTCCGGAACCTGGCGGTGCGCAAAAGCACGACGGTCTTCACCGTGGTCGGGGCGATGACCGGAACGGCGTTGATCACGGCATCGCTGCTCATCACCGGTTCGATTCAGGCCAGCGTTGACCGGTTTTTTGAGGAGCAGTTCGGCCGAATCGTCGGCGACATTTCGGCCGGCGAGCAAAAGGGATTGAAACGTCCCTACATGACGGCGGAGGATGTGCGGGACATCGAGCGCCTGGCGGAGAAGGAGGGTTACGATTGCGTATTGCCCACGGTCGGTTTGACGGTGACCCTTGTCAAGTCGGATGAGAAGGGCAGACCCCTTCTCCTCAGTCCGAGAACCTACGTGCACGGCTGGGACCCGGCGGCGGCCGGGAAGTTTGATCCCGAAGCGGTGAAGGAGATCCCCTCCGACCTCGGGGAGGGGGAAATCGTGTTGTCCGACCGGGCGGCGAACCGGCTGGAGGCACAGGAGGGAGACCGCCTTTTCGTCCTGGATGCCGGCGGCCGGATGCAACCCTTTACGGTGAAAAAGGTGGTGACCGAACGGGGATTGACCGGATACCGCGGGCTGGAAAAAGCGCAGGCGACGGCTCTGGTCTCCCTCGATGCGGCGCGGACCCTCTCAGACATCGGGGACGGTTATAACCATGTCCTTCTCGGCCGTTCCCCGAATCGGCTGGACGCATCTTCCGGCCTGTTGTTTCGGAGTGCCGGGGTGTTCAAGTCTGAGAAGGAGGGATGGGTCGTTTCCCATGTCCGCGAGGTGGCGGTTCACGACCTGGACCAATTGTTCAAATTCATCCCGGTCTTTTTTATTGCCGGTCTGAACGCGGTTCTGATCGGTTTGGCCCTGATTGTCAATATCTTTCGGATGATCGCCGAGGAACGCCGCCGGGAATGGGGAATCCTCCGGGCGATCGGAATGAACCGGCGCGATCTATCCCGCCTTCTGAGGACGGAGGGGCTTTTGTACGCGGGGTTGTCCGCCTTGCTCGGAGTGATCGCGGGCATCGGTCTGTCTTATTTGCTTCTCATGCTGTTGAAGGACACATTCCGCCGCATGGCGGAATACGGGAATCAGCTGACGGTTCGCTTCCTGTTTCATGTGGATCCCGCATTCCTCCTGGCCGGCTTTACGATCGGCCTTCTCACCGTTCTCCTGTGTGCCGCACTGGCGGCCCGCAGGGCAGGGAGGGTTTCCATCGTCGAAGCCCTGCAGCGGAGCGGGAGTCAGGAACGAAGAGGATTGACCCGGGAACGTTCGGTTCTCCGGGGGGCGGGGGCGCTCATGGTTTTCGCCCTGACCTTTTCCCTGTTCACCGTCACCATGACACGGGGATTTCGCGAATGGGTCGGCGAAACGGGCCAACCGCTCATCGTTTTTGCCGTCGGATTCTTGTTGGTCGTGCTGTTGATGATCTCTGTCATCGCCATTATGCCCCGGCTCTTTGCGGGAATCGCCCGCCTGTTTCGTCCTTTTCCCCGCCGGTTCGGGGAGCTCATACTGGCCTTCCGCTATCCGGAAGTGAATCGTCTTCGCACGGGCCTGCTCTTTTTGATGTTTACGCTGGTGTTGTATCTCACCAGTTTTTCCAGCGTGTTTGTCTCCTCCTTTGCCGCCTTTTTCGGCGATTTCGACGCCCGCAGGGCGACGGGGGGATACGATTTCACGGCTACCGCCGGCGGGGAATTTTCCACGCAGGATCTGGAAAACCTGTTCCGGTCCTCGGAATATGTGGATCCCGCGGACATCGATGCGGCGGTGGCGGTCCCCTATGTTCAGTCCGTCGAATCGGTCAACGGGGTCGATATACGGTATGCGGAGACCAACGGCATTCGCCTGGTGAAACGGGACGAGCGCTATTCGAGCGATCGCGCCGTGTGGGCAGAGGTGGCGCGCAATCCCGATGTGGCCGTGGTGGAGGAGAAATTGTTGAAATGGTCCTGGGACGAAGAGCACAAAGGCATGGTTTCCCGCAGCAAGCCGCTCACGGTGGGGGATGATTATCCCATCGTCGCAGACGGTCGGGTGGTCGCCCGCAAGAAAATCATCGGCATCGCCCAAAGCGAAAAGGAAAGTTACGGGTATCCCGCATCCGGCGGGGTATGGGTCAAAGCCGGTGAAATTCGCAAGCTGGCCGGAAGCAGGAAAAACATTCAAACCGCCCTGTTGATCCGGGCCCGATCGGCGGATTCGCTTTCGCAGCTGAGCAGGAATCTTGAAAAAACCTTCAACCTGAACAATATTTTCGGCCTGAAAAATCCGCGGGAGGAATTTTTACTCTCCAATCTCAGCTTCCGCACCCTGTTCTCGCTTTTTGAGGGATTCAGTGCCTTGGCCACGTTCATCGGCATTGCCGGGCTGATGGTGGTGATGTTCCGCACGGTGCAGGAGCGTCGCCAGCAGATCGGCATGCTCCGCGCCATCGGGCTTTCGGCACCGTCGATTTTCCGTATCCTGCTGATGGAGGGGGCCTTTATCGCCTGGACGGGGATTGCGGCAGGCATGGGAATCGGCTGTTACAGCGGATACTTGATGATCCGGGCACTTTCCCCCGAGGGAAGTGTGGCCATCCTCTTCCCTTGGCTGAAGCTCGCCGTTTATTTCGGCGGCGCCCTTTTGATCACCCTGTTGTTCGCGATGATTCCGGCTCGGAAGGCGGTTCGCCTGTCCCCCGCCGAGGCGACGCGGTATGTGGGGTGAGATGGGCAGACTGTTGAGATGGGAGAAAGCCCCCTGATAGGGGGCTTGAGATTGATGACAAACCCCCTGGCTCTTTTCGCAAGAAAAGCGCCAGGGGTTGCATGTTTATGGGAAATAAACAGATAAAGGAAATTAGATTTGGTAAATTAGGCGGATCACAAAGCCTTTTCCTCTCTTCGAGAGGAGCAAGGCCATTTTTTTGATGTTT